>JBHEMF010000010.1:0-13910 GCA_046352665.1 Thermoplasmatota archaeon | reverse complement strand
AGCTCGGCCCCCTCGCCGGTCAGGTGGACCGCCGCCCGGGCCGGTCCGGACAGCCGGGCCTGCTGCGCGGACGGGCCGAAGTTCGCAAGCACGGTGCGGTTGCCGCCGAGGCGGTTGCCGAAGCCGTCGTAGCGGCTGTCCACGTACCGGACGAGCTCGCCGGAGAGGCTCGACTGCAGCAGGGGCGACGTCGATTCGAAGGAGCCCGAGAACGTGCCCAGGCTGGCCATGTCGAAGTCCATGCCGATGGCGAGGTCGGGGGCGAGCGGGACCGTCCAGCGGAAGGTGCCCGGCAGCTGGGCCCCGGCGTCGAACGTGCCGTCGGAGGGGACGGGCACGGATGCGTCGCCGTCCTGCTGCTCGAGGGGGTTCATCCAGGCGTACTCGGTGTTGAAGGCGAAGACGGCGGCGTACACCGCGACCGTTGGGTCGTCGGTCCATTTGGCGCTGTGCAGGTAGAGGGTGTTGTGGTGGCCGGCCGGCTGCGGCACCTTGGGGTAGCGCACGCCAAGCTCGAGCTCCGCGTGCGACGCCGGGTCCGTGGTGCTCGCGAGGCCGAGGAAGAACGACTGGAACGAGCCGTGCACGTGGGCGAAGGGCACCGTGACGAGCACGGGCATGGAGATCACGCCATCCGCGGGCACGGCAACGACGTCGTCCTGGAGTGTGAGCTTCCACGCCGCGGGGACGTTGCGTCCCGACAGGCGGTAGCGGTCGTTGTGGCTGCCGAGGTTGCGCGCCTCGACGGTGAAGAGGAACGTCGTGGCCTCGCCGTTCGACTGGCGCGTCGGCATGGGGCTGGAGAGGCGGGCCGAACCCACCTGCACCGGGCCGAGGAGGATGGGGACCGGCGTGGTACCGTTGCCCGTGTCCGGCATGCGGTCGCGCACCTGCGGCGGCGGGATGTTGGTGCTGACACCCGGTACGGTGGTGAAGACCTCGAGGAAGGACTGGCTCTCGGCCCAGAAGCCGGAGAGGGCCGTGCCGGGGTAGGGCTTGGAGCCGTGCGAGTCCACCATGAGTTCGCGCGGTACGGCGATGCTGAAGGTCCCCGACGCCGCATCGGCCGTGATGGGGACGGATTCGATGGCGTAGTAGCGCCCGAGCGCGGGGTCGTACTGCGCCAGCACCGCGAACACGCCGGTGCCCTGGCTCTTTACGCGTCCCGCCTGGATGGCGTACTGCACGTCGCCCTGCAGGAAGTGCAGGACGTAGAACGCCGACTCCGCAAGCGGCGGCTCCGTCGTGTCGTCCAGGCTTGCGACCTGGAAGTCGAACGTGAACTCCGTCTCCGCCTCGGCCACATGCGCCGCCAGGAGGTCGAGCTGCCCCAGGCGGGGCGTCGGGTTCGCACCACCCTGGCCGGCGGCGCTCAGCCGCACGTCCCCTTTGGCGTCGGTGAGGACCTCCGTGGCGGCAGGCGCTTCGGCCGCGTGGACCGGCGGCACGGGCAAGGCCACGGCGAGGGCCAGGAGGATGACAAGGGTAGGGCGCACGAGGCGACGATGTCCGGTCCCCCGTTTTACGCCTTTCGTGGCCGGCTGGGCACGGATTCCACAGACCTTTTGTGGCGGTCGGCGGCGAACCAAGCCCGTCGATGTTACCGTCGGCGGCGCCTCGACTTCCGCGCCAGCTTCCCGATCCACTCCTCGCCCTCTTTCCAGCGCGGGAACCGGCGCTCGTCGCGGCGGAACGCGGCACCGTGCACGATGCGCTTCGTGCCGGAGCCCATGCGGACCGGGTGGACGATGTGCAGGAGCTCGTGCCAGAGGACGTAGTCGAGCACGAACTCCGGGACCTCGGGGTCGTCGAGGATCTGCGAGATGACGACGACGTTGTGGTCGGGGTCCCAGTGCCCGAAGCGGTGCCCGGCGACGGTCTTGCTCCACGACAGTCTGGGGACCTGCGGCAGGGCGAGGTCCATGTCGAGGGCCACGCGCAGGTACGCCTCGAGGAGGCTGCGGTGGCGCCCGACGGGGTCGATGTGCTTGCGGCCCCGCGCCTGCCTGCGGCCGGCCGCGCCGGCGGCATGCCCGTTCAGGTATTCGCGGTAGGCGCGCACGGCGGCGGGGTCGGCCCGGGCGTCCGGCAGGCCGAAGTACCGCGCAAGCAGGATGCCCACCACACCTTCGAGCACCTGGTCGGGTGCGGCGGCAAGCTGGTCGGACAGGCGGAGGTGGATGCGCCCTTCGCGCTCGCGGACGATGGATTTGGCATCGACGTACGGGTAGAACGTGACGCGCGCCGGCGGGTGGAGCGTCCGCCCCGGACGGACGTGGCCGTGCACGCGCTCCACGAGGGGCGCCAGGTGCTCCGCCTCCCGCTCCGGCACCGTTGCGCCAGTTCCCCCCCGTTCTTCAAGGGATGGGAGAGGGAGGGAAGCGGGAGGGCGGCGCAGCGGCGGCGCAGCACGGGCCAGGGGACGGGGGAGGGGGCGGATTCCTGTTGGACGCTGGGCGAGTTGCCCCTTTCAGCGCAATCCTTTTTGTCTGCCCGCCGTCATCCCCCGGTGCAGGCAAGCGTCATGGCCGTCGGTTTCGTCCTCATCAGCGCAGCGCCCCAGAAGGAGCATGACGTGTACAACACGCTCCTCAAGGTCTCCGAGATCGTGGAGCTGCACCCCCTCTTCGGCGAGTACGACCTCATCGCCAAGCTGGAGGCGTCCGACTTCGACACCCTGGGCCACGTGATCGTGAACAAGATCCGCTCCATCGACGGCGTCGTGGATACCAAGACCCTCACCGGGACCAAATTCTAGGGCCCATGGCAAGCGGCGTCTTCCTCTCGACCCTCCTCCTGAGCTTCGCCGCCACCCTGCTTGTGGCCGGCCTCTTCGGCGCCTACTACGGCAAGGGCAGGAGCCGCAGCATGGGGTTCGCCCTGGCCCTCCTTGCGCTCCTCCTCATCGGCGTCTTCGCCACCCTCACGTGGGACCTCGTGCAGGGCATCCATCCTGTCTTCAGCCCGGTCGCCGTGACCCAGTCCGTCCTCGCCGTCGCGGCGGCCATGCTCGGCAGCCTCGTGGCCCTGGTCTTCTTCGTCGTCGCCGTCATGCGCTCCTGACCGCCGGCTTTTCAAAGCCCCCCTTCGTCGGACCCCGTGATGGCCGCATCGGAGAAGCTCAAGCACATGGTCTTCCCGCGCCACGTGCTCATGGGCACGAACGCCATCGACAGCCTGGGCGAGGTGGTCTCGGACCTGGAGATCCAGGACCAAGGCGTCGTCGTGGTGGACGCAACGACCCGCAAGCTCGTGGGCGACCGAGTGCAGTCGAGCCTCGAAAGCAAGGGCCTCGTCGCCCACTTCTACGAGTCGCCTGGGCCCACCATGAAGTCCGTGCAGGGCGCCATCAAGCTCGGCCGCAAGGT
Source organism: Thermoplasmatota archaeon (assembly GCA_046352665.1). Classification (GTDB taxonomy): domain Archaea; phylum Thermoplasmatota; class E2; order JACPAO01; family JAHFTW01; genus JAHFTW01. The sequence goes on along the minus strand of JBHEMF010000010.1, from coordinate 10,542 downwards.
GGACGCCGGGTTCTACATCGGGGCGGGCGGCGGCTCGGTCATCGACGTGGCGAAGCTTGCGGCGTTCGAGCACGGCCCCGCCTGGGTCTCGGCGCCGACGTCGGCGAGCCACGACGGCATCTGCTCCGGCCGCGCCAGCATGAAGGAGCACCGCGGCTCCGTCTCCGTCGAGGCGAAGCCCCCCGCCGCCATCGTCGCCGACACGGCCGTCATCGCGAAGGCACCCTACCGGATGCTCGCGGCGGGCTGCGCCGACGTCGTCTCCAACCTCACGGCCGTCCTCGACTGGAAGCTTGCCCATCGGCTGAAAGGCGAGGAGTACTCATCGTTCGCCGCCGTCCTTGCGCGCACCGCCGCCGAGCAGATCATCGACAACACCGCCAACATCAAGCCCGGCCTCGAGGAGGCATGCTGGCTCGCCGTGAAGTCCCTCGTCGTCTCCGGGGTGAGCATGGCCGTGGCCGGCTCGTCGCGGCCCGCGTCCGGCGCCGAGCACCTGTTCGGGCACGCCATCGACCGCGTCGCCCCCGGTGCCGCCCTGCACGGCGAGACGGTCGGCGTGGGGACCATCCTCATGATGCACCTGCACGGCGGCGACTGGGAGTCCATCCGCGCCGCCCTGCGGGAACTGGGCGCCCCCACCACGGCCAAGGAGCTGGGCGTCCCGGCCAAGAGGATGATCGAGGCGCTCACGACGGCGCACACCATCCGGCCCGAGCGCTACACGATCCTCGGCGAGTCCGGCCTCACGAAGGATGCGGCGCAAAGCCTGTGCAAGGCGACGGGCGTCCTTTAGGGCGGGCTCGCCTAGCCGCCCGTGCGGGAGGCCTCGGGAACGGCCGCCGCCCGCAAAACGGACCAGAAGGCCATCCAGAACCGTCATAAGCCTGCCCCGGGTCGAGAGCCCCGTGCGGGTCGTCTTCGTCGGACGGGACCGGAAAGTCTGGCGGGAAGCCCTCCTTGCCGCCCTGACGCTCGGTGTGACGCGCCGCATCTGGCTGTTCCACGTGAACCGCGAGGTGGACGGCCACGAAGCGCTGGGCCTCCGCCACGGCGTCACGGCCGCCTTCCTCGCCGCCCCGCTCGCGGGCATCGCAGCCGTCATCGCCCTCGGCGCCGCGGGCATCCCGTTCCTCCCCGTCGGCGCCGCCGTCCTCGTCCTCTCGTTCCTGCCGTCCGGCTACCTGACCGTGCAGACGGCGCGCCGTGTCGGCGGGATGACGGCCGGCTCGTCCGTGAAGTACGGGCCTGCCGCGTGGGTCGGCCTCGCCGGGCTCATCCCCATCCTGGGCAGCATCCTCTTCTTCATCCCGTGGACGCAGGGCCGGCTGAACCGGTTCTGGGCGCAAGAGCGGTCGGCCAAGGGGCACGGCGTCGAGGTGGATGTGGACCTCGGCTCCGACCCCCGCTTCCTCGTCGAGATGGGCCGCGCCCTGCGCGAATCCTACTACGCGGGAAGCCGCTTCGAGGCCAAGCGGCGGGCGCGGCGGCAGCGCTGGGGCGAACGGGTGGCCTCCTGGTCCGCCATGCGGCGCGAGCGCGAGGCCATCCGCGAGGCCGGCGGGTCCACGCCCGTCCTGCCGTGGGTCCGGCCGCAGCGCCCCGAGCCGCGGCTCCTGCACGTCACGTGCGGCAATTGCCAGACGCGTTTCGACGTCCGGCGCGACCCGGCCGCAGACACGCCCATCGTCTGCCCGAAGTGCGGCCAGGCCGAGGTCCTGCCGTCCTTGCACAGCGACCCGTTGCGCGGCGCCGTCCCTGCCGCCGTCCCTGAGCTCTCCGTGCGCTGCCCGCGCTGCAAGACGACGTTCCACGCCGTGCACAACCTGCACGGCCCCACGGACCTGCGCTGCCCGCAGTGCGGCCACCACGAGACGCTGCCTGCCCCCGTTCAGCGCCGGAAGGCCGAGCGGCCCGAGACGACCAAGGCGTAGGGCGCACCCAGCATCGCAAGGAACAGGAGCGGCCCGATGCTGAAGTAAAGGAGCACGAGGAGCGCCGCCAGTGCCACGACGGGAAGCGGTCCCGCGAGGGCGAGGCCGCGCCACCGGACGAGGACGGCGGCGAGGCCCCCGACGGAGAGGAGCAGGCTCAACACCAGGAGAGCCAGCATGGTGGTGAGCGCCAGTCCCTGCGCCCCGACGACGCGGTCGGACGAGGCGGCGTCGTGCGCGAGGTCGATCGCGACCGTGGCCGTCACGCCCTGCGGCGCAAGCACCTGCCGCAGCCAGGACTCTGTACCGCGCGTGACCGTGACGTTCACCGCGATGCTGCCGCGCAACGTCGCGTTGAAGCGCCCGTCCAGGTCGGTGGCCCCGGCGGCGAGCGTGCGGTTGCCAGCCTGCATCGTGACGTTGGCGCCGGGCACCGGCAGGCCGTCGTCCAGGACCCGCACCGCGACCTCGCCGCCCTGGAAGGACTCGTCCTGGCCGAGCCCGAAAAGGAAGACCTGCCGTTCCGTCGCCCCCGGGTTCATGAGGGCCGTGGTCGCGGCGGCGAGGAACAGGCCGCCCAAGATGAGGAGGAGGACACCGCCCAGCTGCAGCCGCATCCGGGCCGGGTCGCGGCGTCCCCCGGGACCCGGCGTTGCGTCACTCCCAGCCCGTGCCGTGCCGCCGCAGCGCGGGCAGAAGGCCAATGTGCGCGCGTCGTAGCGGGTGTTGCACTCGGCGCAGACGGCCCAGGCCACGCCGCGCGCGACTGCGGCCACCCTCAAAAGGCAGACTGGCCAGCCCGCGCGTGCGGGTCCACTGAAGACACTGAAATCACTGAGCGGTGGGCTCGTCACCGTTTTTGAGTTGAGGCCTCGGACGGTGAGCGTTGGTGGTGGACGTCGTTTTCAGTGCGTTCAGTGTGTTCAGTGGGCAGTTGGGCAGTCCGTAGGCGCAGCCTTGTACGGGGATACGGCTAAATCGCCGCGCGCCTGGTGCTTGGCGTCATGCCGCTGCGCGTCCGCTGCCCGGAATGCAAGACCGTCCAAGACGTGCCCACGGGAACCCGCCCGACGTGCCCGAAGTGCGGCTTCGCCGGCCGCGGCGCGCCGCCGGCCCCCGTTGCGCCGTCGGCGGCCAAGACGGGCGTCAAGTTCACGCGCACGGCACCGCCCGCGGCCGCTCCGGCCGGCCAGATGGAACCCGAAGTCGGATGGGGCGAGACTCGCACGCCGGAGGCCCCGGAGGCCTGGGCTGAGCCTGCCGGCGAGGACGCCGCGGCGTGGCAGGCGGAACCCGCCGAGTCCTGGGGCGAGCCTCCTGCCGAGGCGCCCAAGAAGGGTTGGTTCAGCCGCAAGAAGTAGCGAGACTCGGCTAGATCCGCAGGCCACCCAACTGGACGGGTTGGAAGCGGTCCCAGCCGGTACGGACGGCCCAGATGCAGAAGGCCGCCATCGCGATGAAAAGGACCGGCTGCAGGAGTGCGCCCAGGCTGAAGCCGAGGGCCGCCACGGCAAGTCCGGCCATCGCGACGCCGCCCAGGAGGAAAAGCGCGGCACCGGCGAGGGCCACGCGCGGAGCACGCAGGCGGAAGGCGAAGACGCCGGCGACGATGAGTGCCACACCGATCGCCACAGGGATCCAGTACCATTGCAGCGCCGAGATGTCGGGCTGGACGAGGCCGTCGGAGGTGGCCGGCGACGTCGCGGCGTCGAGGCGGAGCTGCACGGGGAAGCCGGGGAACGAGACGGCCTTGCGGACCCAGGTGTGGTTCTGCCACGTCACTTCGATGCGGACGGCGGCGCGCTCGGCCTGCATGTCGAGGTGGCCGGACGCGTCCGTCGTGGCCGTGCCGAGGACCGTGCCGTTCAGCGTCGAGCGCGTCACTTGGGCCTCGCCTGCGCCGACGAGGTCGATGGTCACGTTGCCGCCAGGCTGGCTTGCCATCTGCTCGGCCTCGGCGTCCGTGAAGACGTGGCCGGCAAACGACGCGAAGCCGTATGCCTGCCAAGCCGTGAGGGCGCCGATGAGGACCATGACCACACCCGCGATCTTGAGGTTCGTGCGCGCCTTGTCCGGCGGCGGGCGGCTCCAGGGGCTCTTGGCCGCCTCCGGTGGCGCCGACGGCGTCGTCGTGGGCTCCGTCGCCGGCGCGGGCGGGGCCTCGGCCGGCGCCCCTTCGGCAGGCGGGTTCTCCATGGTGTCGCCGACCTCGCGATGCGGTTGAACCTTCCGGGGGTCGGCCCGCCACCAGCACGCTTAACATGCAAGGGACCGGGTGACCGGCATGTTCGGGGCAGGTCGCTGTGTGGCATGGACCGTGTGCCTTGGCGCGGCGCTTGGCGCGGCGCTCACGGTCGATGCGCAGACGATCCCCTTGGATTCGCACCTGGCCGTGGCCGTCGAGGTGGCGCCGGGCCTCATCGTCCCGGAAACGGGCAGCTCCGAAGTCAATGCAACGTTCACGGTGGATTGCGCTTGGTCCAGCACGCCGCTCGGGGAGTCCGTGGTCACGGTCCGTCCCGTGGCCATGCCCGACCTGTACGTCCAGGGGCCGCGCACGGTCACCATGCCAGGCTGCATGGCCGGGGCCACGACGGCGTCCATGTCCGTGTCATACTTCGTCACGGCCAACAGGCGGGCCCCTGGATTGCAGGCCATCGCCTGCCGGCTGGAGGCCGAGGTCAGCGCCGGCACATCTGTCTCCACGGGCGGCCACGCCAACGCGACCTTCGCCGTCACGGTCGATTATTTGCCGCTCATCCAAGCGCAAGTGGCAAGCCGCACGATCCTCACGGCGCCTGGGGAGCCAGCCCGCTTCGACGTGGTGGTGAAGAACTTCGGCAACGCCCAGACCAAGGTCACCTTCGCCCTCGCGGACGAGCCGACGGACGGATGGGTAATCGACCTGCCGGAGCCCTTGGTGCTGGACTCGCCGAGTGGAGCTGTGGCGAACGTGACGGCCGTCCTGACGGTGACGGGCTCAGGTGACGGGGCCTTCACGAACAAGGAGATGCCATTGACGCTGGTGCTGACGCCGCTTGCTGCCGCGGACGGCACGAAGGTCGGGGACAAGGTCAGCGTCAACTTGACCGCGCGCGTGCGCGGCACCCCGGACGCCGGCCCCCTCCTGGGCATCGTCCTCCTGACTGCGGCCGCCGTCGCCCGCCGCCGCGCTTAAGCGCAAGCCTTGCGTCGCGCCGGCCATGAAGGTAGGCATCGTGGGCTGCGGCGCCATCGGCTCGGAGGTCGCGAAGGCCGCGAGCACCATGGAGGGCATCACGTCGGTGCTCCTCTACGACGTCGATCCGGACGCCACGGCGCTCCTCACGGGCCTGAAGCGCACGAAGGTGGCGCGCAACGCCAAGGCCCTCGTGGAGGCAAGCGACCTCGTCATCGAGGCCGCCAACAAGGGTGTGGTGCAGACCGTCGTCCGCGACGCGCTTGCCTTGGGAAAGAAGGCGATGCTCATGACGATCGGGGCGCTTGCCGACGACGCCTTGCGCGAGGAGCTCGTGGGCCTCGCCCGCAAGCACGGCGGCAAGATCTACCTCCCGTCCGGAGCCGTGATGGGCGTCGATGGCGTGAAGGCCGCCGCCGAGTCCGACCTCAAGTCCATCACACTCGTCACCACGAAGCCGCCCGCGGGCGTCGATCGCAAGACCGACCGCTGGAGCCTCCTCTTCTCCGGCCCCGCCCGCGAGGCCGTGCAGCGCTTCCCCAAGAACGTGAACGTCGCTGCGACCCTGAGCCTCGCCGGCCTCGGCTTCGACAACACGCACGTCCAGGTCGCCATCGACCCCATGGCGACGCGCAACTCGCACAAGGTCATCATCGAAGGCAGCTTCGGCCGCGCCCGCATCGAGGTCGAGAACCTCCCCAGCCCCACGAACCCGGCGACGAGCTACCTCGCTAGCCTGTCGGCGATTGCGCTGCTGCGGCGCATCGTCTCACCCATCGAGATCGGCGCCTGAGGCGCTAGCGGCGGCGCAGCCAAGCCGTTCCCGCGGCCATTGCCGCGACGAACCAGATGAACCCCGCGCCGGGGCTGTCTTTCGCCTCGCTTTGCGCCGGTGTCCACGTACGTCGTGCCTCGGGCGTGGGCTCGGCGTGTGTGGGCTCCGCAGGAGTGACGGGCCCCTGAGTCTCCTCCGGCGGTTGCGTCGGCGTCTCGGCCGGCGTCTCGGTTGGCGTCTCGGTCGCCGGAGGGGGCGCCGGGGGTGCGGCGTAGTGCAGGTCGGGGTCGGGCGCATGCGGGAACACCGAGTCGTACGGCATGCCCGTGTCGTACACCAGGATGCCGCCGCCGGACACGCTATCGTCGGCGGGACCGACCTCGACCACCCACTGCATGGTGCCGGTGCCCCACAGGTCGGACACGACGGGTCCGCCTGCCACCTGCCACGGATAGGTGCCGACGAAACCATGGGGCTCCCCGGTGGCGGAGTCGAGCGCCCAGAAGCCGTCGCCGCCGGGACCGGGGCCGTTGGCAAGCACGTCTTGCTTCCCGTCGCCGTCCACGTCCGCGAGGACCAGGTCGTTGTTGCTCCAGTAGCTCTCCAGCGACTGCCGCCAGACCATGTTGCCCCGCGCGTCGAAGCGGTAGTAGTTGCCTGGTCCGAGGCGCAGCCAGGATTCGGATTCCTTCTCGGGCGGCTTGTGGCCGATCGTGTTCCAGTCGCCCCAGTACACCTCGGGCTCGCCGTCGCCGTCGGCGTCCACGATGACGGGGTGCGTGTACGTGAGCGGGTTGCCCAACGGGTCCTGCACGGCCCACAGCAGACCCCCCGTCGAGTCGAGGGCGAGGAGGAGGGCATGGTCGTTCGACCAGTCGAGCGGGTCGTGGCTGTCGCGTGCCCCCACCACGACGTCGGGGCCGAGGGCACCGTCGAGCTGCCCCACCGCGACCCCGACGGGCATGCTCCCGGAGCCGAGGCCGAACTCGGCGGATACGTCGTAGGACCAGAGCGTCCAGCCGGTCTTGCCGCCGAGGGCCGTCACGATGCCCGCGTCGGAGCCATAGAGGACGTCGGGCAGGCCGTCGAGATCGACGTCGCCGAGCGTTGGCTCCGCGTTCCCGCCGCCCATGCAGTTCTTCCAGTACGTGCTGCCGTCCTCGCGCAGGGCGTAGATGCCAAGTTCCTCCGTTGCGGCCACGATCTCGAACCGGCCGTCGCCGTCCAGGTCGCCCAGCACGGGCTTGGAGTCGGAGCCGGGGTCGGGGTGGCACTCGTCGAGCCGCCGCTCCCACTCCATCGCGAAACTGAACGAGGTGGCGCTGCTTGCCGCCGGCTCGAAGCGGTACGACGTGATGTACGCCGCGGAGTTCTGCAGGATGAGCCGCACCGTGCCATCGGAGTCGAATACGGCCACTTCGGGGACGTTGAAGCTGCGCGCCTCCCAATACGGCGGCCTTGTCGTCGTGAGCTCGGCGAGGATGGCCCCCGTCCTGGAGTCGAGGACATAGACCCAGTGGTTGTCGTTCTGCGCGACGATCTCCAATTGGCCGTCGCCATTGAAGTCGAAGGCCTTGGAGACGCTGTCGAACCCCTTGAACGGGACCTGCGGATGTGCTGTCGCCGTGGAGATGGCAAGGATGCGCGTTGCGACAGGGGCCGAGTCTCCGGCCAAGGCCGCGAAAGCCATGGGGAGGACAAGGACGAGTGCCGCGGCTTCCGCTCGCATTCATCCTTGCTGGAAAGCAGGGGTCAGATAAGCGGGGAGAAGGCGGCGGGTATGGCAAGCAGGCGCCTGGCTGGCATCACGATCGAAGAACGGGTGGCGGGTTCGGTCGAAGCCGTGCACGCCGCCGTCGGACTGCAGGAACCTGTTGGCGCAGCAGTTGTTTCGACCACGTAGCGTGGCGTAGCAAACGTGCCACTGTTGGTCTGGGTTCCGTGCATTCCGTGGATTCCGTGGCTGGGTACCCGCCAGTCTCCCCGACAGCACCAAATCCTCAATCCCGTCCATCCTGGAATCCCAGGCCTCCCACACGAGGTCTCAAGGAAAGCAGGACTACTTCTTCGACGACTTGGCCGGCTTCCTATCGACGATGTCCTCGGCGTCCTGCTGCTCCTGCTCCAGCTCGCGGGAGAGCGTGTCCAGCTCCGCCTTGATGTCGGCGTGGCGCGGGATCTCGCCCAGGATGTCCTCGCTCTTGCCGACCACGGCCTCCAGGGCCTTCACGTCGGTCGCCTTGCTGGACGCCGCCGTCGGTGCGATGCCGAGGTGCTCGGCCACACCCTGCAGGGCGCGCGTCACCTCGAAGGGCAGGACGATCTTCGTCGCGGGCCCGTCGCCGAGGCGCCCCAGCGCGTCAAGGCTCAGCACTGCGAGCGCCTTGCTGTCGAGCGGGGCCGCACCCACGGCGAGGATGCGGAGTCCCTGCGCGCGGCCCTGGCTCTCCAGGATCTGCGCCGTCCGGCTGCCCTCGGCCTCCAGGATCTTGGACTGGCGGACACCCTCGGCCTGCAGGATGCGGGAGCGCTTGCTGCCCTCCGCCTCGAGGACCGTCGCGCGTTTCAGGCCGTCCGCCTTCAGGATGGCGGCGCGCCGCTCACGCTCGGCGGAGGTCTGCTCCTCCATGGCGCGCTTCACGCGCTCCACGGGGTCCACCTCGCGGATCTCAACGCCTTCCACCTTGACGCCCCAGGCGTCGGTGGCGAGGTCGAGGATGTCGCGCAGGCGGGTGTTGATCTTCTCGCGGCTGTACAGGACCTCGTCCAGCTCCATGTCGCCGATCACACTGCGCAGGGTGGTCTGCGCAAGCGCCACGGTGGCGAAACGGTAGTCGCTCACCTCGAACGTGGCGCGCAGCGCGTCCACGATCTTCGTGTAGATGATGGCGTCCACGTTCGTGGGCGAGTTGTCCTTCGTGATCACTTCCTGGCGGGGGATCTCGAGGACCTGTGTCCGCATGTCGAGGCGCACGACACGGGTGCCCATCGGCACGACGAGGTTGACGCCGGTGTTGAGCTTGCGCTTGAATTTGCCGAGGAAGATGTAGAGTCCCTGCTCGTACGGCTGGATGATGCGGACACTCGACGCGAGGAACACCACGACGAGGATCGCCACGATGATGCCGAGTACCACGACGACGGGTTCGACCATTGCCCATGCCGAGGCCTGGCACGGCTTGAAGGTTTGGTCGTCATGCCTCGACGGGTTCGACCACCGCGTACACGCCCTCGACGCGCACGACGCGCACCTTGGCGCCGGCGGGGATGTGGGCCTCGTGCCGATCGCTGCGCGCCGACCACATGGCGCCATGGATGCGCACCTGGCCAGGCGCCTCGGGAGCGATCTCCTTCTTCACGGTCCCCACCGAGCCGGGCAGCGAGTCGCCGCCCATCGTGAGAGGCGCGTGGCCGGCGGGCGCCCAACGCTTGTAGGCCCATAGGTTGGCACCCGTGGCAAGGACGGCGCCGAGCGGCCAGAGGAGCCAGCTCCACGCCGAGTGGAACATGAGGTCGGGGGCGACGAGGCCGATGGAGCCCATGAAGAACAGGGCACCGCCGGGGACGGCGATGAAGTTGCCCGGCATGAAGACCTCCACGACGATGAGCAGGATGCCCAGCATGAGGAAGGCCACCGCGGTCCAGAACTGGTCCGACGCCTCGAACACGGATCTAGTCTCGTTTGCCCCGTATTTCAGGCCACCGGCGCAGAACGGGGCCGGCCCGCGCCCAGTCCGCCGCCATTCCCACGCAGCCGCCAGGCCCGTGCTGCCGCTGAAACGCTTTCTAGGAGGGCGCTCCTGGAGGACTCGTGCACCCCGGCCTCGACGTCGCCGACGGCCAGGGGCTCTTCCTGGAGCCGGCCCGGCCCGCGCGCAAGCGCACGCCCCTGCCCGAGGCCCCCGCGCGGCCGGGACTCACGACGGGCATCGACGAAGCCGGCCGCGGCCCTGTTATCGGTCCTCTCGTCGTGGCCGGTGTGGCGCACGCCGAGCTTGCCCTGTTCAAGGAGATGGGCTGCAAGGACTCGAAGCTCCTGACACCGGCCCGCCGCAAGGCGCTCGACCGCGAGATCCGCCGCACGCCCGGCGTCCACGTCGAGGTCCGCGTCATCGAGGCCACGGTGCTCGACCACGAGCGGCGCCAGGGCCGCAGCCTCAACCGCATCGAAGCCCTGCGGTTCCGAGACATCGCACGCAAGCTCGGGACCGAATTCGTGATCGTGGACGCAGCCGACGTCGATGCCAAGCGCTTCGGCCGCGTCGTGCGCGCCGGTCTCGCCCGTGGCGTGACGGTCACGAGCGAGCACAAGGCCGACGTGAACCACCCCGTCGTCGGGGCCGCAAGCATCGTGGCCAAGGTGGCCCGCGACGCAGCCGTGGCGCAACTCGGCCGCCGCCTCGAGCGCCGGCTCAAGATGCCCCTCGGCTCTGGATACTCGCACGACCCCGACACCCGGGCGTTCCTTGCGGCGTGGTTCGGCCAGTTCGGCGACCTGCCGGAGGGCACCCGGCACACGTGGGCCACGGCGCGCGACCTCGTCGAACGGGCGCGCGAGGGTGACTCCGCCGCCCGAGGTGCGCTCGCGGAGATCGGCCGGCGCCTGGGCGCGGGTCTCGTCACGATCATCAACGTCTTCGATCCCGAGCTGATCG
>JBHEMF010000009.1:0-15125 GCA_046352665.1 Thermoplasmatota archaeon | reverse complement strand
GGGCTGGCGCGTTGGCCGGCGCCCTGGCGTCCCGGCGATTGGCCCCGCCGCTTGGCGCCGCGGGGGCCTTGTTCCTGCTCGCCTGGCCAGTCATGCAGTTCCCCTCGCAACTTTGGATGCCGTTTGCCTACTTGCTGCTCGGCGCTGGGGCGCTTGCCCTCGCGCGTCCACTTCCGGCCGCCGTGCGCTGGACCGCCTTGTTCTCGAACGTGGCGGCGGCACTTGGCGCCTTGACGCTCATGTTCATGGCGACCATGCGCGACGCCGCGCAAACGGACCCGTGGGCCGCCGGCGGCCTGGCGTTGGGCACCTTCGCGCTCGGTGCCGCGCAATGGCACCTCGGCCGCCAGGCGCAGCGGACCGATACCCAGACCGCGGGCCTCGTCGTGGCCGTTGCGCTGCTCGTCGCCTGGCCTTTCCTGCAGTTCGAATCGAGCCTCTGGCAGACCTTCACGTTGGTCGTCGCCGCCGCCGGGCTTTGCTGCCTCGCGGCCGCCTGGGGCAGCGTGGACCGGACGATGCGCGGCGTGGCGGCCATTGTAACGGGCGTAGCGGCCGTCTCGCTCCTGGTGTTGAACCTCACGGAGCACGCGGCGCGCGACGAGCCTTGGGGCGCGGGGCCTCTCGCGGCCGTGATCTTCGGCCTTGGCGGCGCGGTCTGGTGGCTGGGCCAGAAGAAGGAAACGGACTCTGCCACGCCGGTCGCCGGCCTCGTGGTGGCGGGCGCCATGCTCTTCGTCTGGCCCTTCCTCCAATTCCCCGATAGCCTGTGGCAGACTTTCACGCTTGGTACGGCAGGTCTTGGCCTGTTGCTGGGCGGCTTCGCTTACGCAACGGGACGGCGCACGATGCAGGTGTTCGCCGCGGCGGCTGGCGCCGTGGCACTCGGTTCGCTATTTGTTCTCGCCGTGGCCCAACGCGCCGTGAATGCGTACCCGCTGGACGCCGGCGGCATCGCTGTCCTCGTTGCGGCCCTCGGCTTGGGCCTGTGGTGGACGGGCAAGCAGTCGAAGGACCCCGCCATCCGTCCGCCCGGCCTGGCGGTCGCAGCCGTTGCGCCTGCGCTCTACCTTGGTTTCCTGCTCGACGGTTGGGGGATCGCGGTGGCGTGGGCGGTGGAGGGACTGGCGCTGGCGGCGGCGGGCATCGTCCTGCGCGACATGCACGTGCGCATCGCCGCTTTCGCCACGTTTGGGCTGGTCCTAGGCCGCATCTTCCTCGTGGACTTCCAGAGCCTCGACCTGCCGTTCCGGGTCCTGACGTTCATCTGCACGGGAGCCGTGCTCTTGCTTGCGGCATACTTGTTCGCGCGACAGCGCAAGGAGCCGGCGGGCCCAACGCCACCGTGACCCCCCCAAGGGCGGAACGGGTTCTCGACCGAAGGCCGAGAATCCCGCTTCTCAGGCGAACGTCCGTATGAGGTCCGTCCGCGTGACCATGCCCTGGATGGTGCCGTTCTCGCCCACGATGGGGAGGCCGCCGACGTGGTTGTCCATCATGACCTTGGCCGCCTCGCGGGCCGTCCACTCGGGCTTGGCCGTGACGACCTTCTTGCGCATGTAGTCGGCCACCGGCAGGTCGCGCAGGTTCACGCGCTGCACGTGCGAGTCGGCTTCCTTGAGGCCGGCGAAGGCGCCGGCGATCTCGTGTTCGGCGATGATTCCCCGCAGCCGTCCTCCTTCGAGGACCGGAAGGCGGGCGATGTCGTTGTCGAGGAGCAGGCGCCGGGCGTGGATGAGCCGCTCGTCGGCGCCGACGGCCTTCAGTTGCGTCTGCATGATGGTGCGGACCTGCACGTCGGACTCGACGAGGCGCAGGAGGTCGGCCTTCGTGACGACACCTACGAGTTTCGTGCCCTGCACGACGGGGATCATGGTGAGGCCGGGCTTGCCGACGTCGGCGAGAAGGACCTTGAGGTCCTCGTCGGGGTGGGCGACGATGAAGTCCTTCTCCATGACACTCGATGCGTGCAGGGTGGAGGTCTGGACGTTGCGGTTGTGCTCGCGGCCGAGCTTGTCGGCGATCTTGCCGTCCGTCACGATGCCCACGAGGGCGCCGTCCTCGGTGACGGGGATCTTCGTGACGTTCTTCTCCTTCATCATGCGCAGGACTTCCTTCAGGTTGCGGTCCTTGTCAACGGTGACGAGGTCCTTGGTCATGACATCGCGGACTTTCATGTGGGTTACACCTCAGGTTCAGGGGGTCCAGGGGGCGGAGGGCCGGCGGGTTGCCGGAACGGCCGGGGCGTGGTCGGCTTGTCTGCCAGGGGTCGCCACGAGACCGGGGGAACGGGACGCCCGCCAAGGGGCGGGACGGACGCGCCGGAAAAGGTCGGCGCGCGCGTGCGGAAGGTTCCGGGACACGCAACCCGCTGTATGTCGGTCCACCGAAATAAACCATTGGCGCAGGCCGGGGGCGGCCTCTCCTGAGGCTCAACAGTTGCCGCAATCCTCGAAGTACACGAACTCGCGGGCGACCTCCTGGCCACCCTGCCAGACCTCCACCGGGCCCGAGTAGTCGCCCAGGCCCCGGTACGGTGTGGCAAGCGTGTACTCCGCGAGTTGCCCCGGCGCCAGGCTCGGCAGCGGCCGCTCGGCCGTGTTGGCGGGCTGGCGGTCGTTGTTGAAAGCGATCGACAGGTGCAGGGAGAGGCCAGTGGCCGAAGTGGCTGCGCCGTTCACGAGCTGGAAGTACCAGGTGATGTGGTCGCCGTCGCGCTCGCCGCTGGGCCGCTGCGCGAAGGCCACGGCATGCCCTGCGGCCTGCGGGGTCGTGGTCTGTCCGCCGCCGGAGCCGCAGCCCGAGAGGAGGACTGCCAGCAACGCGACGGCGACGAGGCGGCGCGCTTTCATGCCAGCTCCCGCGCCCGCGTCGCCGAGACGTTGCCCTCGCGCACCATCTGCTTTGCCACCTGCCCGGCGCGGGTCGCCGGAACGCCGTTCGCGAGCGCAAGGTTGAGCGCGTGCATTCGCATGTGGCCCGCCTGGATGCCTTCGCCGGCGAGGGCCTTGAGGGCGGCGAGGTTCTGCGCAAGGCCGACGCTGGCCGCGATTGCGGCGAGCCGGGCCGCGTCGGGCGAACCGAGCACTTTGAGGACGACCTGCGCCGTGGGGTGGAGCCTCGTCACGCCGCCGACGACACCCACGGGAAGGGGCAAGGTCAGCGAGGCTTCGAGTGCCCCGTCTTTGCCCCGTCGATACTGCGTCAGGGCCATGTAGCGGCCATCGCGGGCGGCGTACGCATGGGCACCCGCCTCGACGGCGCGCCAATCGTTTCCCGTGGCGACAAGGACAGGGTCGATGCCGTTCATGATGCCCTTGTTGTGCGTGGCGGCGCGGTACGGGTCGTCGAGGGCGAACTCGTTGGCGGCGACGATCGCGTCCACGGCGGCGCGCCCGCCAACGGCCTCCGCCGGCACGGTGCAACGGACCGTCGCAAGCCGCGTGTCGGCGAGGTTGGAGAGGATGCGCAATCCGACGGTGCCGCGCACCGCCTCTGCCGCAATGGGTGCCAACGTCTCGCAGAGCGTGTTCACGGTGTTGGCGCCCATGGCGTCCCGCGTATCGACGTGGAGGTGCAGGACGAGCCGCCGCCGGCCGAGTGCGCGGGCCTCGATCCGGCGCACGCCGCCGCCGCGCTCCACCATGCTTGTGATGGCGGCGTTGAGCGTCGCGATCCAAGCCTTTGCCTTGCGGGCGACGATGCGGCGCGCGGCGGCGACGTCACGCACATCCCGCAACTCGACCTGGCCGATCGCGACGGGGTCCATCACTTCGGTGCGGAAACCGCCCCCCGCGGCGGCCAGCTTTGCGCCGTGGCTTGCCGCCGCGACCACACTCGACTCCTCGACGGCCATCGGTACGACGACGGGCTTGCCATCCACGACGAAGTTCACGGCGAGGCCGAGCGGGATAGGGAAATTCCCGATGGAGTTCTCGACGAGCCGTTCGGAGAGTTCGTGTGGCAGGGCCGACGTGGAGGTGAGGAGTCCCAGTTCGCTTGGGGTGAGGCCGGAAGCCTGGGCAAGACGGCGCAGTCGCTCGCGCCGCGGCAGGCGATGGAACCCTGGGCCCAGGCCGTCTGCCACGTTCCGGGCACGCGGACACCGGATTTATAGCCGAACGGCGGCGTCGCCGGCTGTCGCATGCCCGTCGTGACGTTCCGCCGCAAGGACCTATGCAAGGTCATGGGGAAGGACGTGCCCCTTGCGACGCTGGCGGAGCGGATGCCCATGCTGGGCGGCGACCTCGACAAGTCCGACGCGCAGGCCGACGCCCTCACCATCGAGTGGTTCCCCAACCGGCCGGACCTCCTGGTCCTCGAAGGCACGGGGCGCGCCATGCGGGCGTTCTTGGATGTGCGCCCGGGCCTTCCCAAGTACCAAGTCGACAAGGCGCGCACGGAACTCCGCGTGGATCCCTCGGTCGCCGCCGTCCGGCCGTTCGCGGCGCTCTGCTTCGTCCGCGACGTCCCGTTCGACGACGCGTACGTGCAGGCCGTGATCGACGCGCAGGAGAAGCTCACGTTCAGCCCTGGCCGCAGGCGGCGCAAGGTCGCGATCGGCATCCACGACGCCAAGGGGCTCGCGGGGCCGTTCACGTACACGGCGGTAGGGCCCCGCGACAAACCGTTCGTGCCCTTGGCTGCGACGCGACCCATGACTCCCGAGGCGATCCTGAAGGAGCACCCCAAAGGCATCGAGTACGGCCACCTCCTCTCCGGAAAGTTCCCGGTGTTCCTCGACGGCGCCGGCGAGGTCGTGTCGCTGCCGCCCATCATCAACGCGCAGCGGACGGCGGTGACGACGGCGACGCGGGACGTTCTCGTCGATGTCACGGGGACCGACCTCAAGGCCGTCCGGCAGACCATCGCCCTCCTTGCCACCTGCCTCGCCGAGCGCGGCGGCACCATCGAGGCCGTGACCGTGCACGACGCCTCCGGCATCTGGACGAGCCCCGACCTGCGTCCCGCGGAGCACGTGCTGCACACCGACGACGTCGCCGCACTCCTTGGCCTCGAATGGTCCGGCGAGCACGTCGCCGAGTGCCTGCGCCGCATGGGCCACGACGCGGACGCCTTCGACAACAAGGTGCAGGTCCAGGTCGGCGCCTGGCGGCAGGACATCCTGCACCCCGTGGACCTCATGGAGGACGTCGGCATCGGGCACGGCTTCGACAGGTTCCCCGGCGAGCTCCCCGTCCGCGCGACGTTCGGCGGCAGACTCGCCCACCAAGACCTGGAGGATTCCCTGCGTGCGCTCCTCACCGGCCACGGCTGGCTCGAGGCGCGCACGCTCACCCTCTCCGACGCCAAGGCGCAGTGGACGAACTGGGGCGAGAAGCCGCAAGCCGCAGTGAAGCTCCTCAACCCGGTCGTGGAGGAGCAGACGATCCTGCGCACCCGTCTCCTTCCCAGCCTCCTGCACGTCCTCGCCCAGAACCGGCACCGCAGCCTGCCGCAGCGCTTGTTCGAAGTGGGCTACGTCGTCGTGAACGAAGGGGGAGCCTGGCACAACCGGATCCACGTTGCCGGCGTCGAGGTCGCGGCGAAGGCTGGCTTCAGCGATGTCAAGGGGCTCGTGGAGGCGATGCTGCGCGACGCCCGCATCGGCGCCACGCTTGCAGCAGGGGACAAGTCAGGCTTCATCCGGGGACGGACAGGCGCCATCCAGGCCAATGGCCGCACCGTCGGCCACTTTGGCGAACTGCACCCGGACACGGTCGTGGCATTCGGGCTCACGGCTCCGGCTACGGCCTTCGAGATGGATCTGACCGGACTTTGGCGCTGAAGTCCGGTTCGGGCGTTTTTGTGGTTTTCGTGTTCGGGTCTCGAAACCTGCCGCTCCACAGCACCCTCGACGAAACACGAAAACCACGAAAACTCACGAAACCGCCGGAACCTGGAACGGCAGGTCCTTCGCGAACTTCCTCGCCGCCGCAGCGACGTCCTTGCGCCAGTCCTCGCCCTTGCCCGCCTGCAGGATGCCCCGCCCTACGTTCACGAGGGCCATCTGCCCTTTCGAATCCGCGCCCTTGGCGAGCGTCGTGTTCGCATTGGCTCCCTGGGCCCCCACGCCCGGCACGAGGAAAGGGACACCGTCGCCGCACACTTTGCGAAGGGCGGCAAGCTCGTCCGGGTACGTGGCGCCGGCCACGAGCCCGAGGTTGCGCCATTCCCGGTCCCACTCCATGGCCTTGCGTGCAACGGCCATGTAGAGCGCCTCGCCGCCCACCTTCATGTCCTGGAAGTCGCCGGCGGAGGCGTTCGAGGTGCGGGTGAGAAGGAAGACGCCTTTCTCCCCGTAGGCGGCGAAGGGCTCGACGGTGTCGCGGCCGAGGTAGGGGTTCACCGTCACGGCGTCGGCGCCGAGGACGTCGAACGCCGCCTCGGCGTACTTGGTAGCCGTGTTGCCGATGTCGTTGCGCTTGCCGTCGAGGATGACGGGGAGACCCTGCGGCATGCGCTCCACGAGGCTGGCAAGCGCGTTGCTGCCGAGGTCGCCCAGCGCCTCGAAGAACGCGGCGTTCGGCTTCACGGCGCAGGCCACCTCCGCCACGGACTCTACGACGCCGAGACAGAACTCCAACGTGTCCTCCTCGCCCATGCCGGCGGGGAACTGTGCCGGATCAGGGTCGAGTCCCACGCAGAGCCAGGAGCCGGAGCGCCGGGCCGAGGCGAGGAGCTGCGAGCGGAATGCCTGCACGCTGGGCGCATCCAGTATGCGCCTAAGGTCTTGCTCCCTCTTCGTGTGGGAGGCCTCGTGTGTGAGACCTGGGATTGAAGGATGGATGGGATTGCATGCCTGCCATGGGCCTTGCAATTTTGTCATCCGTGAATCCTGGGCCCCCACACGCGGCCTCGATGGCATCACGCTTGCCGCAGCGCCGCCAACTCCGCCGGCAGGTCCTCCAGGCACTTGCAGTGCGCCACCCGCGATAGCCGGCGCCGGCACTCGACATCGACGTGGACACGGGCGCGCAGGTTCTCCTCGAGCTTCGCGACGAGGTGTCCGCCCGTGCGGTCCCAGTCCACGAGGAGGATGACGGGCGGCGGCGCCATGGCGAGGTCCTCCATCACCGCGTGCAGGGTCCGGCCCTGGTGCAGCGCCACGTGATTGCCGCCGATGCCGAGCCATTCCAGCGCGGAAACGTCGCGCGACCCTTCGACGACGACCGTTCCGTATTCGGCTTGCTCGCGCAGCCGCTCGACGGCCTCCTCGATGGCATCCCGCCGGTCGTGGCCGTCGCCGCCCCCGCTGCCCCTGATCCAGCCGCGCCGCCTCATCGCTGCTCGACCATTCCTCGCTCCAAAGCCGTGATGGCGTGCGCGCGGTCGATGCCCATCAGGCGGAGGGACTTGCGGGAGTCGGCGGCGCCGGCCTCGATGTGGATGCGTGCCGCAGGGTGATGGAAGAAGGCGGCGACGGCCCGCACGACCTCCTCGTTGGCGCGCCCTTCCACGGCCTGCGCCCGGACACGGATGCCGATGCGGCCGTCCCGCCACGGATTGGAGCCGGCGGGGAAACGCGCCTCCTTGGCGCCAGCCGAGACCTCCAGGAGCAACCGGGCGCCACCTGGCGCCTCCTGGACCGCGTCCTGCCAGGTCGCCACGCCAGGAGTAGGCGTCGCTGGCTTGAAGGGTTGCGTTGGAGGCCCCCCGGCCGCAACGGCTATGAGGCAGAACCCCTCGACAGGGATTGCCCGGCCCGAAGGCTCCCAGAGACCGCACGGCGGCCAGTGAAGTGGAGCGCACAGGCTGGGCGACAGGGCAATGCCCAGACCGGCGTCCGTCGCGTTGCGGCTGCTTGCAGCCGAGACGCAGGACCAACCGGGACCCCAAGCCGACGCCCTTCTTGGGCGGGTCCTTCCCCGAGCGTCCAGACGCGACGTCAAGCGATGAGGGGAAGACAACGACGGCATGGACACAGCCGCGAACACGCCACAGGCCGGTCCACGGACGCCACTGCTGCCCGCCAAAAGCGGGAAGGCGACCCTGGCAACCGCCGCCCTCGGGTCAAGGTGCAGACGGTCCCGTCATCGGGTCTAGGATGAATGCACGCGTTACGAGGACGGGCAGCGGCACCTTTTCCCTACCTTGCCGCCTTGCGGTCGCGCCGCGACCGGGCAAGCGGTGCTGCCTCCGTGCCGAGGGCGGCGTGGAGGGCTTCGAGAACCTGGATCCGCTCCAGGGCAGCACGGATGGAGTGGCGCAGCACCGGGACGAAGTGCGGCGTCCCCTTCACGACGAGGTCCTGGGCACCTTGGTCGATGGCGAGGTCCGCGAGGCGCACGTCGTCGCTGCCGGTCACCACGATGACGGGGACGTTGGGGTGAGCCTCCTGGAGCCGCTGCAGGGTGGCAAGGCCGCGGCTCTCGGGAAGGTGGAGGTCGAGAAGGACCAGGTCGATGCCCGGCGCGGCGAGGCGGCGCAGGCCGCTCTGCAGGTCGGCGGCGTGCTCGACGTCGCAGGCCGGTTCGCGCGCGTCCTGCAGCGCCGCCCGCACCAGGCGCGCATCCGTTGCGCTGTCCTCGATGAGCAACAATTGCCGGGCCATGGCCGCATCCCCTCGGCGGACGACGCTACGCGGGCGCCACGAAATACGTTGCTATTGCGTCTCGGCCGTCGGCTGCTCGTTGCGGCCAGGGCGGGCCTCGGAGGGCACGGGCACGACGACGCCGGAGACCGACTTCGGCACGCCGTCGCGGTCCCGCTGCGCCTTCACGAGGCACTGCACCGCAATCTCTGTTCCGTCGGCACACCGGACCCGGAAGGTGGCTTCGGAGGTCCCTTTGTCGAAGGCCTGCCTGGCCACGGCGAGGAACCGTTCCCGGTCGGCGGCGACGACGAGCCCGGCGGCGGCCTCGCCGTTGGCTGGGCATTCGTCGGGCGAGAAGCCAAGGAGGCGGGCCAGCCCGTCGGACCACCAGAAGCGCTTGCTCGCGACGTCGATCTCCCACGAGCCGAGTCCCAGCCACTCCTGCACGAGGTCGAGGTGGCTGGCGCGTCGCTCCAGCGCGGGCTCCGAGCGTGCCGAGGCGACGCGGGGCGGGGCGTCCTTGCCGGAGAGGATCTCGATGTGCTCCTGGACGCTGGCCGGTGTCGGAAGCTGCGCGTCCACGTACTCGATGTCGTCGCGGCCGTCGCCGTCCACGTCGCCGATCGTCAAGGCGACGGCGAGGCGCTCATACGCCACTTGGCGGTCGAACGTGCGGCTCCATATCTTGGCTGCATCGGCGCTGCTCCAGGCCTCGACGCGCACGGGCGAGGCCTGCCCCTCCAGAACGAGCGGCACGCCTTCGGCATAGACCGTGTCGGGAGCCGCATCCTCGGAGACGACCACGCACAGGTCGGCGCCAGGCTTGGCGTCGAGGTGGCCCGTGGAGGCAAGGATAAGGTTGTCGAAGGTCCCCGTCGTGCCGGCGCTGCCGGTCGGGTTGCCGGCGCCGTCGAGCGACTGCAGGGTGAGGGTGCTGGCGCCGCCGTACACCTCCGCGAACGCCACCACCGCGGACGCGTAGTCGAAGTCCCGCGCAATCCCCGTCTGCAGCGCCGTGTAGGTGCCGTTGCCCATTGCCAGGAGGGAATCGATCGACATCTGCGTACGGTGCGCCGAGGCGTACAGGAGGAAACCTCCGGAGGCCCCCGTGTCGTCGTACATCACTTTGCCATCGCGGCCCACGATGGCGTTCCCGTCGATCCCCGAGCGGAGCTCCTGCCGGATGGGGACCTCGTACGTGAATTCGCCACCGGATGCGACGACGAGCGAGACGGGCGCGCTTGACACCTTCAAGGCACCCGACTTGGAATACGCCAGGTCCTGCACGCCGTCGCCGTCCACGTCACCGGCGGGGCTTTCGTAGGCGCCCACGAGGTCATGGCTCCACAGGACCCGTTGCAGGTCGCGTCCCGAAAGCGCCTGGGTCCGGCCGGTGACTCCTCCCGCGGGCACGTTCCCTATGGGCCGATAGATGGCAAGGACGTCGTCGGCGCCGTCACCGTCGCTGTCGCCCAACGGGTAGAGGTCGAACGTCTCGCGTGGGGAGGTGACGTTCTGCACGGGCTTGTCTCCGGCGAAGGCCACGCCGAAACCGTGCGCCAGGGAGACGAAGCCCTGCCAAGCGGCCTGGACCTGCTGCTCCTGGCTCCGCGCGCCGCCGGCTGCGACCGAAGGGATGGACAACGCAAGCACCGCTGCGACGGCGACAAGCGAGGCAAAGCGACCGACCATGCCGGCGACGACCCCTCCCTCCTGAAAAGCGTTCTGGCGCATTCGCTGCACACGGCGCGCCACCGCAGCGTTGAAGCCAGCAAGTGGCGGTGCGGCGCCGTGGATTTGGACCGACCGCGGCCGACGGCGCCCCGTCCCCCCCTCGTTCCCGCGGCACCTCCCGCCGCGCGCCCGGCTCCCCGCACCCCGCCCGCAGCGACCGTGACGCCGGCGCCAACGCCTGCGGCAACCCCTGCGCCCAAGCCTTGGTGGCCCTGGGCCCTGGCCGCCGTCCCCGTCTCCTCGATCCTCGGCCTGGCGCGGCTCATGCTGAGAGACGGCGCCTCCGTGTTCGGCAAGGTCTGGGGGGCGAACCTTTGGGCCGACCTCCTGTTCGTGGGTGGCACGGTGGGCGCCTTCCTGGCGTCGGCCGCAATCGCCAACCGCAAGGGCCGGCCGACCGGGACGAGCTTCGCGGCAGGGGTCGGCGCCGGCTTCGTCCTGCATTATGCGACGTATCTGGTGGCGGCGTTCCTCTCCGGCGCGCCAAGCCGCCTTTCGCTTGCCGGCCACTACGACGGGGGCGGGTTCTGGAACGTGTTCGTCACGGGCCTCATCGGCTTGGCCGGGATGGCGTTCGCCGGCCCGCTCCTGGCCCTTTTCATGCCCCGGCCTGCGGCGGAGCCTACGGAGCCCGCCGTGGCGATGCACAAATAGCCCAGGGGAATTCGGCGGACGCAGATGCCCGTCCGCCCTGCCCCGAAGCGCCGCAACGCAGCCAGACCTGCCGAGCACAAGGCGGCGCCAACGGAAGCGGCACGGCAGGTGCGCAAGAAGCTCACGGCAGCCGCGGCGGCGGCACGCCAACGGACCGTGACGCCCTACCTCGCCGTCTCCGACGCGGCGAAGGCACTCGCCTGGTACGCCGAGGCGTTCGGCGCCAAGGAGCTGTCGCGCAACCTCGTCCCCAACGGCAAGATCATGCACGCCGCGATGCAGGTTGGAGACTCGACGGTGTACCTCTCCGACGTCTTCCCCGGCTCGGAGCTCTCCGACCCGCAGACATTGGGCGGGACCTGCGTGAACCTGCACATCTACCACAAGGACGTGGACCGGCTCTGGCAGCGCGCCGTCGATGCGGGCGCCACGGTCACGATGCAACTCGCCAACCAGTTCTGGGGCGAGCGATACGGCAAGATCCGCGACCCGTTCGGCCATTCGTGGGCCTTCGCCTGCGAGGCGGAGATGTCCGAGGACGAGCGCGAACGGATGCAGGCTGCGGCGATGCGCATGTTCTCCACGGGACTGGGGCGTGAGAGCTGATGCCGACGCAGGCAGCGCAGCAGGCGAACGCGACGAAGAAGCGCCTCTGGGACCCGGCCAAGGTCGGGCGCGTGCGGCGCATCTGCATGGGGCTCCCCGAGGTGGTCGAGGTCGAGCAGTTCGGTGAGCCATGGTGGAAGGCCGGCAAGAAGGCGTTCTGTTCGTACGGCGCCGAGCACCTGCGTGAAGGTGTTGCGTTCAACCTGACGCTCCTCGACCAGCAGCAGCTCTGCAAGCAATCCCGCTTCGAGCCGACGCATTACATCGGCCAGCACGGGTGGACGACGCTCACCTTTGGACCCAAGGTCGATTGGGACGAGGTCGAGGACTTGATCGGGCTTGCGTACCGAAAGGTGGCCAACAAGAGGCAATTGGCGGCGCTAGACGAGCCTTGAGAAGTTCACGGTTCGGCTCCATCACCTGTTGCGGCAGCATGGGGAACTCAGATTCAACAGATGCAATTGGGAACGATGACGTCACCGGCCTTTGAATGAAATCCGATTTCCGGGTTTCGCAACCGCGCAGGTTCGAGGTGGCCGGTCTGGCGACCATAGAATCTGAGGGCTTGCTCGGGAATCGGCTTTCATTGCCAAGCCAGCCGGACCAATCGCCAAAATGCATCCGTTGAATCTGAGGTCAAGCAGGCGTTCGACAAGGTCACGCCAAACCCAGGCTCAGCTCGATGATGTCACGCCAGACGCCGAAGTCCTGGCTTGCGACCTCCTGGACCTCGACCTGGGCATCGAGGCCCTGGGACTGCATGGTCTCGCGGACCTGGCGGGCGAGGCGCTCGGCCTCGTCGGGGTCGGCGACACGGGCCCGCATGTGCAGCACACCGTCCTCGATGTGGAACCAGAGGATGCCGTAGCGGTTGCGGAACTCGGTCATCGTCTGGGCCCCCTTGGAGGCGCTCTTGAGCTTGGCGCGCGGGATGCGGATGCGGCCCATCCAGGTCTGGTTGAGGACGTCGCGGCGCAGCGTCTTGGGGGCCGCGAAACGCCGCTTCAGGTCCTTCTCCAGCCGTGCCACGGCGGCGTCCGGCAGGCCTTTTGCGAGGAAGACGCAGATGTAGGAGACCCCACCCTTCTCTTCCACGGGCTCCAAGAGGAGTTCGACGCGGGATCCGGGGTGTTTGCGCGTGTATTCCGAAAAGACCAGGTCCTCGCCTGGGAACTCCACCACGAGGAACGGGTTCGCGACCGCCATTTGCCCGTTCCCATGGCGTGGTGGCATTTCTCCCTGGCGGCAGGGACATCCTTCCGATTGCGGCAATGAGGCAAGACCGGCGCGCGGCCTACCTTGCCACCGGCCAGGCCGGGAGGGCTGCCGCCAGCCGTTGCTGGGCGGTCTGGATGGCGTTCACGGTCGCGATCATGAAGCCCGCGGCCAAGGCATACACGACGAGAAGCACCGAGGAGAGCACGATGTAATTGGATCCGACGCCGTCGAAGATGGCCACGAAGCTCGGGTCCTGGGACGGCTGGTAGTCGGGGTCGCCGGCGTGGGCGAACCCGGCGTCGAGGGCTTGGCTGAAGATGGTGAAGAAGATCACCAGGAATCCAATTGTGGCGGCGACTTGGTGCAGGGCGAACAGGATGGCCCAGGCAAGCGGCCGGACCTTCGAGCCGCCGGGGCCGCGCTCCCACAACCGCGTCAACGGCCGCGCCGCAAGGAAGCCGCCGACGATCGGGATGTACCAAGAGCCCACGGCCCAGCCGACGCTGCCGGGCAACCGACCCGTGAGCGCCGTGGCGTTCGTGCAGGCGCGCGCCATCCAGATGCCGAAGACGATCGCTAGTGCGATGAAGAGCCCGATCCCCGTCCAGGACAGGATGAGTGAGAGCAGGTCCCGTCCGCCAAACGTCGATATCGTGGTGGCACCGGATGCGGCGCGGACGACCTCCTGGAAGTTCAGCCACGACAGCACCATGGACACGCCGTCCACGACCAGGTACGCGGGCAGCATGACGACCAAAGCCAGCCGGAGCTTCGACGCGTCCCGGTATTGCGGCGGCGGTGGACCCCAGCCTGCTTGCGGCCAGGCCGGGGCCGGTCCCGCGAACCCTTGCGTGGCTTGCGGTCCGGGGAAGCCTTGCGCTTGCGGCCCCGGGAAGCCCTGACCGGCGCTTGGCGGGATCGACCAACCTTGCGGCGGACTGGAGGGGGGACGGGACGGGGACTCGACCACGCCCGCACAGCGCCACGCCGCGATTTGAAGCCTTAGCCCGCGTAGTGCAGCTTCACGGCGGCGTGGTCGAGGGCCCTGGCCTCCTTGTCATGCACATGGGCCTCCACGACCTCGAAGACGGCGGTCGCGTGGTCGCCCAATTCGAGGAGTTGGCGCAGCCGGAGCTCCACGCTGGCGGGCAGCGCAGGCAGGAGCGGGCAACCCGTCTCGCCGTCGCGGACGTCGAGGGCGCCGGCCTTGCCGTCCTTCACATCGACGTGCTTGTAGAACCCCTTCAGCACCTCGCCCTGTGTTGCTCCCAGGATGTTCACGGCGAGCACACCGGTCTCCTTCACGCCCTTCAGCGCCTCGGACTCCTTGTGCAGGCCGAGGACGACGAGCGGCGGGTCGAAGCTCGTCTGCGTGAGCCACGACACGAGGCTCACCGTCTTGCGGCCGTCGGCGTGGCGGGACCCGGCAAGGTACAGGCCGTAGGGCACGAGCCGGAGGGCATGCTTCTTGGCGGCGGCGTCCATGGCGCGGCGAGCCGGCGCGGGCTCTTCAAAGCCACCATGCGAGGGCCAGGACGGCAAGGGCGGGGAGTAGGCTCGCAAGGAAGTTCACGTCCTGCTTGCCGAGCGGCCCCGGCCGGGAAGGTTCGCCTTCCAGCATTGCGCCGAGGACGCTGTCCACCTGGCAGCCCACGAACCCCGCGACGGCCGGCAGCCAAGCCCAGGTCCAAGGCACGCCGACGAGAGGGACGGAGGCGGCCGCGATGAGGATTGCACCGACCAGTGCTGCGCCTTGCCCGGCCCAACTCACGCCGCCGTTGGCGCCGACCTTCGCCTTGCCGAACGGAGGCAGGATGTTCCGGGCCCGGGCCGAGAGGACACCGAGCTCGGAGGCGAGCGTGTCGGCGGCGACCGCAGCCAACGCCGTCGCGAAGGCCAGCCCGACGGCGGCCGCGGGCACCCCCCGCACGAGTCCCACGAGCACCACGATCCCGGCCGCAGCACCGTTGCCCAGCACGTTGCGGATGCCGCGCTCGCCCTCGGCGTCCTCCGCCACACGGAGACGCTTCTTGCGGCCGTAGCCCACGCGGGTGGCCACGAATCCGAGGCCGGTGAAGACCACCATGAGGAGCATCCAGCCGAGGCCGCCGGCGAGGGCGACGAGGAGGCCGAGAAGGAAGCTCGCGAAGGAGCCGAGGAGGTCGAGGGCCCGGACTGCGAAGGCGAACGTGGCAAGCCCGCCGAGGGCCAGCACGGCCACGAGCAGCCACCACGGGTCCGCCGCGACGGGCAAGCGTCACCGGAACAGGATCGGGCTCTCGAGGTCGCGGGCAAGTACGACGACGAGCGTTCGGCCCGAGCCGTCGGGGTGGGGCGCCCGCAGGACGACGGGGCCCGTGGTCACGACGTCGGAGCC
>JBHEMF010000008.1:0-15473 GCA_046352665.1 Thermoplasmatota archaeon | reverse complement strand
CCTTGGAAGCAATCGTTACGAACACCTAGACTGGAGAATCGTGCGCCTGAAGTATCATTCCAGTTCCGTGCCTTCCGTGGTTTCCGTGGCTGGGAGTTCGCCGACGCGCGGGAACTACACGATGCGGTTCTGCCGCTTCGGCTGCTTGTACCCCACGACCGCCCGGATCAATTCGTCTTCCTCCAGCACGCGCTTGGTCGAGTCGATGGGGCAGCTCATCTGGATCTCCCTCGTCCGCCCGTAGCGGCCCTTCGAGATGACGCGGGCCGTGAAGATGCCGAGCATGTCGAGCTCGCTGATGAGGTCCGTGATGCGGCGCTGGGTGAGGATGTCGGAGCCCGTCATCTTGCAGAGGTCCTTGTACACGTCGAAGACCTCGCCCGTCGTGAGCGTGTGGATGCCCTGGTCGCGGTTCGTCTCCTCGCCGAGGATGGTGGCAAGCAGGACGAGCTTGGACTGTGTCGGCAGGGTGCGGACGACCTCGCTGATGCGGTCGAGCTCGATCTTGTTCTGCGCCATGCGGACGTACGTGTCGGAGACCTTCTGGTTGCGGTCGCGCTCGGCCAACTCGGCTGCGACCCGGAGAAGGTCGAGGGCGCGGCGGGCGTCGCCGTGCTCGCGGGCCGCCAACGCGGCGCAGAGAGGGACCACACCGTCATGACGCCGGCCTTGAGGGCCATGTCGGCGCGCTGGGTGAGGATGTCCTCCAGCTGCTTCGCGTCGTAGGGCGCGAAGATCATGGACTCCTCGCCGAGGCTGGACTTCACGCGCGGGTCGAGGAACTCGGTGAATTTCAGGTCGTTCGAGATGCCGATCACGGACACCTTGTTGTGGGCGAGGTCGCCGTTGATGCGGGTGAGGGAGTAGAGGACCTCGTCGCCCTTCAGCTTGTCCACCTCGTCGAGGACGATGATGGTTACCTCGCCTGCCGTGCGGGCCGCGTCGCGCGCCCACTGCTCGTTCTCGTCCTTGTTCCAGCCGTCCACGTAGCGGCGCAGGGCCTCGTACACCTCGTCCGTGGGCCAACCCGTGAAGGGGATGCGCTGCGCCCAGTTCTCGGCTGCGACGAAGTGGTTCGCGATGTTCTGCAGCACGCGGTACTGGGTATCGACGATCTCGCAGTTGATGTAGATGAGGTTCACGCGCTTGCCGAGCTCCGTGCCCTTGAGGGAGAGCTCCTTGCCGACGTACTTCACGCACGCCGTCTTGCCCGTGCCCGTCTTGCCGTAGATGAAGACGTTCGACGGCGTCTCGCCGCGCAGGGCGGGGACGAGGAGCGAGCCCAGGGCCCGGATCTCCGTGTCGCGGTGCGGCAGGTCGTCCGGCGTGTACGAGGCACGCATGACCTCCTTGTTCACGAACAGGGGTTCGACCTGCAGCAACTGCCCAAAGAGATCGTTCACAGCCAACCGACGAGCCTCCCAACCGTCCGCGAGGGCAAGGACCTGTGAAACGCACCTCCCAGCGGTTCCACGGGTCCTACAGGTCCTGGCCGAAGCGGGGTTTCACCCATGCCGGCGACAGGAAATATAGGTTCCCCCGCGGCACCGCGCCCTTCCGTGCACCCCATCGTTTCGCGTGGAGACTCCGCACGCTGTCGCGCGGGCCGGCTGCGTTTCCGGTCGGAGCCTCACGAACGCGCGGCGGCCAACGCGGGGCAGCCGTTTCGGGTCCGCGGCGGGGTCGCTTCGCGTCCGGGGCCAGACATGCTTTGCCAGCGCGGTTCGGGCGACCGGCAATCGGCGCCGTTATGGCACGGCGGGCCGTCGTCGCATGCGTGCCAGGCAGCGCGTGGCGGTTCTTCCACCAGTTCCGCTGGCGCGTACCGCTCCTGGCGCCCATCCTTGCGGCCGACCTCGCCGGGATCCTGTACGGCTGGTACTACTACGCCGAGGTCGGGCAGTTCGACGTCACTGACCTCCTCTGCAATGGCACCGGCCCATACTGCCAGCCCGTCTGGACGTGGCCGCTCGTCGCCGACTCCCC
Source organism: Thermoplasmatota archaeon (assembly GCA_046352665.1). Taxonomy (GTDB): domain Archaea; phylum Thermoplasmatota; class E2; order JACPAO01; family JAHFTW01; genus JAHFTW01. The sequence continues at coordinate 13,487 of JBHEMF010000008.1, read as the reverse complement.
CAACGCGGTGCTCCTCTTCTTCGCCGCCGTCCTCGCCTACCGGATCGCGGGTTGGCGCAGCAAGGTGCTGGACGCCTTCGCCTTCGCGCTGAACATCTACGTGGGACTGTGGACGAGCCTGCTCTTCCTCTCCTACCCGGGCCCGATGCGGACCTTCGAGCTGGGCTCGACGAACAACGTCCTCTTCGTGACCCACCTGGGCATGCCGCTGCAGTCCTTGGCGCTCGTCTGGCTCATGCGGGGCGACCGGTGGAGCTGGCGCGAGGCCGCCGCGGTCGTCCTTGCCTTGGTCGCCTTCGTGTGGGTGGACTATTGGGGTCCCCACCTGCATCCGGCGCCGTTCCTGCATGACGGTCCGGGCGACGCGCTCCTCCACCTCGACGGCGACAGGTGGCTGGCCCTCGCCTCGCCGTTCCTCATGGCCGTCGCCGCCGGCGCATGGCTGCTCGTGGCGAGGCCCTGGCGGGAGCCGGCTCAGATGCCGACGTCGTCGAGGAACGCGTGAAGCCCCATCGCCTTCAGCTCACGCAGACTGAGGTGGACGTTCTGCGGCAGGAGCGGGCAGAGGATGCACTCGGGCTCCGACTTGCAGCAGGCGCGCTCGCGCATGCCGGGGGTCTCCGTTGGCGCCGCCACGCTCAGGCAAGCGCACCGGCGGCCTTGAGTGGTTCGGCGGCCGCCAACCGGACCACTCCGGCCGCTTCATGAGCTGGCTGCCCCGGCGTCCATTACTGTTGCGTGGACCGGCGCGGCGATGCGGAGCCTCTGTGGCTGTTCTTCATCGTGGCCTCGCCGTGCGCTCAACCGAGCCGCCGCAGCAGCTCCGCCTTCGCAGCCTCGAACATGGCGGCGATCTCGCCCACGGCCTGCAGCGTAGGGAGAGCGCCGCCGCGGGCCGCCTGCTCCACTTCCTTGGCCCGGTCGGCAAGCGGCATGGCGCCGAACGTGGCCGCCGTCGATTTCAGGGTGTGGAAGGCGCGCTGCACTTCGGCGACGTCGCCCGCCACGAGGGCGGCCCGCCCCTCGGCGAGGAGCTTCGGCCCTTCCTCGAGGAAGCTCTGGATGAGCTCACGCACGACCTCGCGGTCGCCGCCCATGTCGTCGAGGAGGCCCCGCAGGACGCCCTCGTCCACGGCGGTCATGCCGCCTCCTGCCGCGCCAGGATGGAGGAGAGGACCTCCAGGCGCACGGGCTTCGAGATGTAGTCGTCCATGCCGGCGGCGAGGCAGCGCTCGCGGTCGCCGCGCAGCGAGTACGCCGTCATCGCAATGACGGGCGTGTGCAGGTCGTCGCCCTCTCGGCGACGCAGCTCGCGCGTCGCCTCGTAGCCGTCCATGACGGGCATCTGCACGTCCATGAGGACGACGTCGTAGTGCCGCCTTGTCACCGCCTGCAGCGCCTCGGCGCCGTTCTCCGCCACGTCGGCGCGGTGGCCCAGGCTCTCCAGGACCTTGAGGGCCAGGCGGCGGTTCATGAGGTTGTCCTCGACGAGAAGGACGCGTAGCGGCGACGGGGTGCCGGCCGGCGTCGTTGGCTGCTGCCGCTCCTTCACGGTCGCCGGCGGCCTTGACCGGACGCGGCCGCGGCTGTCGAGGAGCGTCGTGCGCAGCGCTTCCAGCAGTTCGGAGGCGAGGAAGGGCTTGCGGATGCGGCCGCGGAACGGCGTGCCCGGCCCGACGTCAGGCAGGTCGCGCGCGGACGTCGCAAGCAGGACGGGAGGCGCCGACCGGCCCGCCAGGACCGCCATGCGCTGCCCGAGGGCGATGCCGTCCATGCCCGGCATGCGGTGGTCGAGGATCGCGAGGTCGAACGGGTCGCCGGCCTTCATCCAGTCCAGTGCCTCGAAAGGGTCGCCGGTGGCGCGCACGCGCATGCCCCAGGACTGGGCGTTGCGCGACAGGATGGTGCGGTTCATCGCGTTGTCATCTACGACCAGGAGCCGCACGCCCCGGAACGCCTCCGGGACCTTCTGCCGCAGCCGGGGCGGCACGGGTGCCGGTGCTGCCCGGATGGTCGCGGTGAACACGGAGCCCTTGCCGCGCTCGCTCTCCACCGTGAGAGTCCCCCCCATGAGCTCGCAGAGACGGCGGCTGATGGCGAGACCGAGGCCCGTGCCGTCCTGGCGGCGGGTGCTGGAGGAGTCGGCTTGCGTGAACGCCTGGAAGAGCCGTGGCATCTCGGCGGGGTCGATGCCGACACCCGTGTCGCGGACCTCGAAGCGGATGAGGTGGCGGCCATCCTTCTCCAGCGTTGCCGCGAGCCCGACCACGATCTCGCCCTTCTCGGTGAACTTCACGGCGTTCGAAAGCAGGTTCAGGAGCACTTGGCGGAGGCGTGGCGCGTCGCCGAAGAGCGCCTGCGGTGTCCCGTCCTGGCGCAAGAAACCCAGTTCGATGCCTTTCTGGTCGGCGGCAAGCGAGAGCGCCTTCACGCAAGACTCGACGAGGGGCACCACCTCGAAGGCCTTCTCGTCCAGCTCGATGCGGCCGGCCTCGATCTTGCTGTAGTCGAGGACGTCGTTGATGACGGACAGCAGGTGCGTCCCGCTCTCACGGATGGCCCCCACGTACTCCGTCTGCGCCGGGTCGAGCGGTGTCTTGCCGAGGAGCTCCGCGAAGCCGATCACCGCGTTCATCGGCGTCCGGATCTCGTGGCTCATCGTGGCGAGGAAATCCGCCTTGGCGCGGCTGCCTTCGCGCGCCTGGTCGCGGGCGCTGCGGAGGGCCCTCGCCATGCGCGTGAGGCTCTGCACGAGGTGGCGCGAGTACAGGAACCGCAGTGCAAGGGGGGCAGCGGCAAGCACGAGGAGCGCGAGGTAGAGCGCCAGCGCCTCGGGTTGGATCGGCGTGCTCTGCATGACGCGGAACCAGCCGCTCGTGAACACCCAGGCGACGAAGGCGACATAGACGACGAGGGCGACGCCCAGGAGCGTCCGGACGCGGCGCTGGGTGCGGCGGACGGCCTGCTTCTCCTCCGGGTCGGCGTCCTGCTCGAGGACGGAGGCCAGGCCCGGGTCCCGGCTCATGGTTCCTCCGTGCCGGTGTCGAGCTCGGTCCGGCGCAGCCCGAACCAGGCGGCGGCGATGGCGATGGCGGGGCCGGCGAGCATCACGTAGGCAAGGACCTGGTAGGCGCTGTGCTTCTGCAGGACCTCGACGGCATGGACGTGCGCCGTGTAGGGCCCCGGCCCGAGGCTGCGCAGCGTCGCCGTGGGGAAGGTGACGGTCTGCACGCCGCCTTCCGACTTGCTGGAGTAGAGGATCGTGTCCAGCGGCTGGCCGTCGGGGCCGTCGATGCCGTCGAGGACGAACGTGGCGTTGACGTTGAGCTTGAGCGCGAACTGCCCCGCCTCGGCCTCGTCCTGGAACTCGGGAGGCACGGTGGTGGCCACGGTGTACCGGGCCGTGTACTCGTCCTGGCCGTGCGGCTCGCCCTCCGCCGGCTCCACGATGGGGTCCGCGAGCGGGATGGCGCCGAAGTGGATGCGCGGGTCCCAGACCGTGGCCGCGAACGACTCGAGCTTGCCGGGGCCGTCCCGGGTGGCGATGCGGCCTGCGTCCTCGAAGTGCCACTCCAACTGCACCTTCCCGGCGCGCTCCGGCACCTGGAACCGCGCGTGCTGGTCGTGGCGCGGCTTGGAAAGTTCGTCTGGGGTGAAGACGGACGCCTCCTGGTCGGTGCCGCTGCCGAGGACGAGCAGGCGGACGCTCTGCACCATGTTGGGCGGGCCGCCGTTGGGGATGCCGCGCTGCTGCACGGAGCGGTTCGCCTCGAATTCCAGCTCGATCTCCCGCGCCCCCACGGGCAGCGTCAGGTTGAACTGCACGTCCATGCAGCCTGCCTGCTCCTCGGATTCCGAGAACGCGAACGAGTGCGTCGCGATGTCGGGCCGGTACGACGCCGGGTCGCAGAAGGGGCCGGCGGCGGCCTGCACGGCACCGGCGGGTCCAGGGTCCGCGCTGCCCGTGGCCACGAGCCGCGAAATCGGGATGGGGACGTCGAGGATCCCGGTAAGCTGCACGGCGGGCGGTGCTGCCACCGCAACAGGAAGGGTGGCAAGCGAAACGAGGGCGAGAGCGGCACCCGCCAGCGCGGGCATCAGCCGAGGCACGTCTGCACCGCGTCCTGCGCTGCATCCAGGCGCGCCTCGATGGTCCGCACGGTGCCGGCGGGGAGGGGCTCCCGCACGGCCAGCGCCTCGGCGTCGGCGCAACTGTCGGCCAGCGCGAAGGCGCCGACCATGCGCGCCATCGACTTCAGCGTGTGCGCCGCCCGCTCCGCGTCCTGGTTCCGGCCGTTGCGCGCCGCGGCGTCGAGGTCGCCCCAGACACGCTTGGACGCCACCAGGAACTCCTCCAGCATGCTGCGGAACTCCGCCTCGCTGCCCATGGTGCGGCGCAGGAGCCCGAGGGCGTCCTGGTCGAGGGATGCCCGACCCGCAGACGGCACGCCTGCGAGACGGCTCCCCGGCTATTTGAATCACGACGCTTTCAGGGGGGCGTCACGGCGGGAGCCCGCTTGGCGCAGGCAACGATGGCTGACGCCGCTCCGGCGACGGCCGCGGCGGGCAGCCAGAGGAAACCAAGGTCGAACGCCGGGTCCTTGCCCCGCGTGTCCAGCGCTGCCGCCGCGAACGCCAGGACGGAGGCGGCCACGGCGCCCCGGATCGCGTTTTGCGGGCGCCGGCGCAGCGGCCACACTGCGACGGAGGCTACGAAGAGCGAGACACCGATGGCAGCGGAGAGGATACTTTGCACTGCCAAGTCGTTGCCGCACAGGATGCGCATGCCGCCGCAAGGCGCGCTCACCGCCTGCATGAACCAGCCATTCAAAGCAAACCATGACCCGACGGGGGCCGCGACCAAGGTGGCGACCACGGCACCGAGCCGCGCCCAGCGCCCGCACGGCTCACCGCACGACGACGGTTTGCTCGCGGCCTGGACCTGTGCCGACGAGCTTGATGAGCGCACCCGTCTTCTCGCGCATGAACTGCAGGAGCCGCCGCGCCTCGGCGGGCATCCCTTCCCAACTGCCGTCGCCGAGGTCGTCCCAGCCCTCGAACGTCTGATAGACCGGCTTGGCCTTCGCGTAGTCGTCGAGGTCCGAGGGGATGTGGCCGATCTTGCGGCCGTCGGGCATCTCGTAGCTCGTGCAGACCTGCACGTCGCCCACACCGGAGAGGACGTCGAGCTTCGTGACGGCGAGGTGGGTCACCCCGCAGAGCCGGACGGCGTGGTTCACGACGACGAGGTCGAGCCAGCCGCAGCGCCGTTTCCGGCCCGTCGTCGTGCCGACCTCGCGACCGACCTCGGACAGGTGCTTGCCGACACCCTTGTCGAGCGGGAGCTCCGTCGGGAACGGCCCGGCGCCGACGCGGGTCGTGTACGCCTTCACGACGCCGACGACGTCGCCCACGGCGCGCGGCGGGAGCCCCGAGCCGCTGCACATGCCGCCGGCTGCGGTGGCGCTGGACGTCACGTAAGGGTAGGTGCCGTGGTCGATGTCGAGGAGAGCGCCCTGGGCGCCTTCGAGCAGGATGCCTTCCTCGTCGGCGACGGCCTCCTGCAGGAGCTTCGCCGTGTCCGTGATGTAGGGCTTGAGGATGGCCGTCGCGGCCTTGAGGCCGCGCAGGATCTCGTCGGCATCGACGGTCGCCTTGGAGCCGAGCGCCACGAGGACGGCCTGCTTCACCTTCGCGTTGTGGCGCACCTTGGCGGCCAGGAGGTCGGGTTTGAGCAGGTCGCCGGCGCGCACACCCGTGCGGGAGGCCTTGTCGGCGTAGCAGGGGCCGATGCCGCGCCCCGTCGTGCCGATCTTCGAGCCGGCCGCAGCCCCTTCCTTGGCGGCCTCCTCGGCGGCGTCGAGCAGGTTGTGGTAGGGGAGGATGAGGTGCGCCCGGTCGGAAAGATGCAGCTGCACCTCGAGACCGCGCTCCTTCAGCTGCCGGATCTCCTGAACGAGGACCGCGGCGTCCACGACGCAGCCGTTGCCGATGATGCCGGCCTTGCCCGACACGACGCCGGAGGGGAGGAGGTGGAGCTTGTACGTCTCGCCGCCCACCACGATGGTGTGGCCGGCGTTGTTGCCGCCCTGGAAGCGCACGACGTACTTCGCGCGCTCGGCAAGGTAATCGACGACCTTGCCCTTGCCCTCGTCGCCCCACTGCGTGCCGATGACGGCCGTGACGGGCATCGGGTGCGGCGACTGGAGGGTGGGATAAAGCGGTGCCGCACGACGGCCTCGGTCGCCCCAGGGCGCTCAACGTATCGTCTTCGGCTGCGGGACCTCTTGTGTCCTCTGCCACGCCGCGATCCGCCGCAGCCCTTCGGCGATGCGTTCGCGCGAGGTCGCATAGCTGAACCGGATGTGGTCCTTCCCGGCGGCGCCGAAGGCGGACCCAGGCGTGGCGCCGACGTTGGCTTCGGCAAGCAACTTGAGCGTGAGCTCCTCGTCGCCGAGGCCGCCCCACTGCTCGGGGTCGAAGCGCGGGAAGCAGTAGAAGGCGCCCTGCGGCACGGGGCAGGAGACGCCGGGCAGCGCGCGCAGGCCCTGCACCATGAGGTCCCGGCGCGCATGGAACTCCTTCTTCATGGCCGCGACGGAGTCCTGCGGGCCGGTGACCGCGGCGAGGGCGCCGTACTGCGCGAAGCTCGTGACGTGGCTGATGGACTGGCCCTGCAGCTTGTCGAGCTCCGGCATCGCGGCGTCGGGGCCGACGACCCAGCCCATGCGCCAGCCTGTCATCGCGAAGGACTTGGAGAGCCCGTTCACGGTGAGGGTGCGCTCGAAGCCCCCCGGCAGGGCGGCGGGGCTCTGGTGGCGCCCCTCGAACTGCAGCTTCTGGTAGATCTCGTCGGAGATGACCCAGAGGTCGTGGTCCGCCGCAAGCTCAAGGATGCCCTTCACGTCGGCGGGGGTGTTGACACCGCCCGTCGGGTTGGACGGGGAGTTCACGACGATCGCCCGCGTTTTCTTCGTGATGCGTGCGGCGACGGCCTCCGGCGTCATGCGGAAGCCCTCCGCCCCGGCAAGCGGCACGGCGACGGGCTTTGCATGCGCCCACTCGACCATCGGCGCGTAGCTCACCCACGCCGGGTCCGGGATGAGGGCCTCGTCGCCCCTGTCGCACGTTGCGAGGATCGACATGAGCACGCCGTGCTTGGCAGGTGTGACGAGGACGTTCTTCGCGGCGCACGCGATGCCGGCGTCACGCCTCTCCGCGGCGGCGATGGCCTCGCGCAGTTCCGGGATGCCCGCGTTCGGGGTGTACTTCGTCTTGCCCTCGCGCAGCGCCCGCGCGGCGGCTTCCTTCACGTGCTCCGGGGTGTCGAAGTCCGGCTCGCCCACGGTGAAGGAGACGACGTCGGCGCCGGCCTTGCGTTTCGCGGCCACAAGCGCACTCATGGCGGCGGTGGCGGACGCGGCGATGCGGCCCACACGGGGGCTGAAACCGGGCACGATGGCGGGGACGGGCTTGCGGGTCAAGAACGTACGCAAGGGGCCGACGCCCTCGAAAATTTTCAGTGCCAATCCTCGGCCTCGGGGGCCGGCAGGCGCGCGTCAGCGCGCAAGGAGCGCGACGGCACGCCGAGCGTTTGAGAACGCGAGGCGGGCCCAAAGCGCCCGGCCCACAGTCGGTGAAGACTTCGAACACAATGGCTTCATCGACGCCCAACGCTTTCGCGCCGCAGCGCGAATGCTTTGGCAGTCCTCCGAGGGTTCTGGGGCCCGGAGGGCCCCGGTGGTTGCGGTCCTGAGAAACGGGTTCCGAGCGCAGCGAGGAAGCCCATTTCTCAGCGCACGAACCAGCCGCCGTAGGTCACGATGAGGCCCGCGAACAGCAGGGTCACCGTGTTGATGACCTTGATGAGGGCGTTGATGGACGGGCCGGCCGTGTCCTTGTACGGGTCGCCGACGGTGTCGCCGACGACGGCCGCGGCGTGGGCGGGCGAGCCCTTGCCGCCGTGGTTGCCCTTCTCGATGTATTTCTTGGCGTTGTCCCAGGCGCCGCCGCCGTTGGACATCGAGAGCGCCATCATGAGGCCCGACGCGAGGACGCCGATGAGGAGGCCGCCCAGTGCGAGGGGGCCCCAGAGGAAGCCGACGACGAGGGGGCTTGCCACGGCGATGACACCTGGGAGGGCCATCTCGCGCAGCGCCGCCTTGGTCACGATATCGACGCAGGTGCCGTACTCGGGCTTGGCAGTGCCCGCCATGATGCCCGGGATCTCGCGGAACTGGCGGCGGACCTCCTGGATGATGCTGCCGGCCGCCTTGCCGACGGCCTCCATGAGGAAGGCGCTGAACAGGAAGGGCAGCATGGCGCCGATGATGAGGCCGATGAGGACCAAGGGATTGTCGAGTGCGAAGACGAAGGTCTTGCCGCCCTCCGTGAGCCGGTGCGTGTAGTCCGCGAACAGCGCAAGGGCGGCGAGGGCCGCGGAGCCGATGGCGTACCCCTTCGTCACGGCCTTCGTGGTGTTGCCGACGGCGTCGAGGGCGTCCGTGACCTCGCGCACCTCCTCGGGCTGCTTGGACATCTCGGCGATGCCGCCGGCGTTGTCGGTGATGGGGCCGTAGGTGTCCATCGCGACGATCATGCCGGTGACGGAGAGCATGGCGACCGCGGCGATGGCGATGCCGTACAGGCCGCCCAGGTTGAAGGCGGCAAACATTGCGACGGCGATGACGAGGACGGTCCAGAACGTGGAGCGCATGCCGACGGCGAGGCCGGAGATGATGTTCGTGGCGGCCCCCGTCTCGGAGGCCTTGGCGATGCCGCGGACGGCCTTGTATTTCGTTGCCGTGTAGAGTTCCGTGATGAACATCATGAGCACCATGACGGCGATGCCGATCAAGGCGCAGAACAGGAGCTTCCACCAGGTGAGGCCGGCGGGGAGGAGCGGGACGCTTGCGAAGTTGAATTTCTCGAACTGGCTGTAGGTGACGGCCGCGAAGCCGACGATGGCGAACCCGGCGCTCGCGTAAACGCCCTTGTAGAGCGCACCCATGATGTCCTGGCTTGGCCCGATGCGCACGAACAGGATGCCGAGGATGCTCGCGACGATTGCGACGGCGCCCAGGAGGAGCGGGTAGGTGACGAGCTGGATGTTGCCCGCCGCGAACGCGTCGCGGCCGAGGAGGAAGCCCAGGAGGATGGCTGCGATGGCTGTGACGGCGTACGTCTCGAACAGGTCGGCGCCCATGCCGGCGCAGTCTCCCACGTTGTCGCCCACGTTGTCCGCGATCACGGCCGGGTTGCGCGGGTCGTCCTCGGGGATGCCGGCCTCCACCTTGCCGACGAGGTCTGCGCCGACATCGGCGGCCTTCGTGTAGATGCCGCCGCCGACACGGGCGAAAAGGCTGATGAGCGAGGCGCCGAAGGCGAAGCCGATCAAGGGCTCCACGATGTGGTTGTACGCCTGCCCGGCGGAGTCCGTCCCGATGAGGCCGAGCGAGCCGGCCCTCGCGTTGAAGAGGTAGAAGAAGCCGGAGACGCCGAGGAGCGCGAGTCCCGCGACGGCGAGGCCGGCCACGGCGCCGCCGTTGAAGGCGATGCGGAGCGCCGGACCGAGCCCACCCTTCGCGGCATGGGCGACGCGGACGTTGGCGCGGACGCTGATGTGCATGCCGATGTAGCCGGCGATGGCCGAGAAGAGCGATCCGACCACGAAGCCGACGGTGGTCCAGAGCCACATCGCGCGGTTGGCGGCGTCGGCCGTGAACGTGACGACGACGAGGACGGCGATGAGGGCCGCCGCCACGATGGCGATGGTGCGGTACTGGCGGTTCATGTACGCCATGGCGCCCTGCCTCACGGCGTCCGAGATCTCGACCATCTTCGCCTCGCCGGTCGGCATGCGCAGGATGCCCCGGGCGATGATGCCGGCGGCGACGAGGGCGAGCAGTCCCGCCAGGGGGGCGAGGTAGAGAGGGATGTCCATCTCAGGGCCGGCGAGGAGGGGTTGTATTTTAAATCGGACGGGCCCGACCAGGAGCCTGCGGCATCCTGCTCACAACCTTAACAAAGGAGGCGGGAGTCGCCGTTTAGGGGCCCCGAAGTCGGTCCTGGACCACCATGCGCGCCGCCGCCGTCGCCTTCCTTGCCCTCCTATCCATTCCCCTCCTGGCTGGCTGCGCGTCCGACGACCGCTCTCTCCGGATTGCGTTCTCCGCCCCCGACGAGGCCTTGGCGCCGCCGCAGCGGCCTGCCCGCCTTGCCGACGCCCTCACGGAGCTCACGAACCGCACGACGCGTGTCTATGAGGTCACCGAGAGCGACCTCCTGGTGCAGTCGGTGGCCGCCGGCCAGGCCGACGCCGCCTTCGTGGACACGGCCTCGGGGTGGTACGGCTGGAAGTGGCTCGGCATCGACGTCGCGGCCGCCACGCTCGAGATCGACGGCCGACCCTACTATGTGGCGAGCGCCTGGGTCCTGAACGGCAGCGCCTACCACTCCATGGCCGACCTGCGGGGCGCCCGGAGCTGCCACACGGGCCTCCTCACCTCGGAGGGCACGTTCATGCCGCTTGCGTGGATGCTGGACGAAGGCCTCGTCTCCAAGGCCGGCCACCCCGACGAGATCGCCAGCATCGAGCCCATCTTCGCCGCCTTCTTCACCGGTGGAGCGCGCATCCCGCACAACGAGGCCGACCCGTACGGCAACTACCAGGGCGCCCTGCGCTGCCTCTCGGAAGGCCTCGGCGACGTCGCTTTCGTGAAGGACACCACGCCTGCAACGTACTGCGGCCCCGGCAACGCGGCGCGGCCGGCGTGGTGCAAGGACCTGGGCGAGTACCGGCGGCTGCAAGGCTTCGGCGAGGTGCCGAGCCATCCCCTCATCGTAAGCCCCCACCTCTTGCCGGAGAAGCGGCAGGACCTCGTCCGCGGCCTCCTCGCCCTGAACGCAACACCCGAAGGCCGCCAATTGCTGCAGAGCGTCCTCGGCACGACGGGTCTGGTCGCCGTCCCCTCCGACCAGGCGTACCTTGGCCACTTCGCCGAGCAGCTCGCCAAAGTGCCGGGTGTGAGCTGCCAGGAGTGCGGCAAGGCGTTCGTCCAGAGCGAGAAGAACGAAGGCGAGTCGAGCGAAAGCGAGACGGCGAAGGCTTCGGCTCCCGCGGGTTCGGCCGCCTCGTGAGCGTGCCCGTTGATGTAGGCCCGCCACGTTCGCGAGGCGTGGACCTCCTGCGCGCTTCCGGGTTGCGCGCCGGGTACGGGAAAGGCCCTGACGTGCTGCGCGACGTCTCGCTCGCTTTGGCCGAGGGCGAGACCGTCGCCATCCTCGGGCCGTCGGGCGGGGGCAAATCGACCCTTGCCAAGGCCGTGGCAGGTCTCCTGCCGCTGCGGGCCGGGACGCTGGAGGTCGTCGGTGCCCGCTGGCCCGCCCGCCCGGCCCCAGGAGTCGTCGGCTACGTTCCGCAGCGCCTCGGCCTCGTCCGGCACGCAACGGCGCTCGACAACGTCCTCCTCGGCGGCCTGCACGAGACGTCCACGATGGCCTCGCTGACACGGCGCTGGCCTGCGGACCTGCGACGCCGCGCCGAGGAAGCCCTCGGAAGCCTCGGCCTGGCGCACCGCATGACGACGCCGGTCCACGCCCTGTCCGGCGGCGAGCAGAGACGAACCGCGGTGGCGCGCGCCATCGTGCAGCGGCCGCGGCTCCTGCTTGCCGACGAATTCCTGGGCGAGTCCGACCCCGACACCCTGGAGACCGTCGTGGCAGCCGTGCAGCGTCTGCAGCGCGAGACCGGCATGGGGCTCCTCTTCATCGAGCACCACTTGGCCCGCGCGCAACGCCTCGCCGACCGCGTGCTGCGCCTCGACGGTGGCGTGCTGGAGCCCGTCACGGGTGACGCCGAAGCTGCGACCCCGGTCCCTGCCGGAGGCACTACGTGAAGGCGCGGCCGTGGGTGCTCGCCCTCCTCGCCGCCCTGCTCGCGTGGTGGACCCTTGCGACATGGCACCTCGACGCCGTGCGCTGGTCGATGGTTCCGCACGGCCTCGGCCTCCTTGCCAGCGGCTGGCCGCCGGACCTCTCCGCGAACTGGCCGCCCGACACTTCGGCCAACGGCTCGTTCCTATGGCAGGTCCTCGCAGGACTCCTCGAGACGCTCAACATCGCCATCGTCGCCACGATCCTCGGTGCCGCCCTCGCCGTGCCCATCGGCATGCTTGGCGCCCGCAACCTGGCACCCCGTCCCGTCGTCGCCGCCGCGCGCGGCCTCTCCATGGCGATCCGCGTCCTACCCGACATCTTCTGGGCGCTCCTTGCCGTGCTCGTTTTGGGCATCGGTCCGCTCGCAGGCTTCGTCGCCGTGACCCTCTACACCGTCGGCTTCCTCTCCAAGCTGCAGTACGAGGCATTGGAAGGCGTCCCCCGCGACGCGCTCGAGGCGGCGACGGCGATGGGTGCGTCCCGTTTCCAGCGCGCTTGGCACGTAGCACTGCCCGAGGCCGGCAATGCGCTCCGTTCGCAGCTCCTGTTCATGTTCGAGTACAACGTGCGCGAGTCGAGCATCGTCGGCTACGTGGGGGCCGGCGGCTTGGGCTGGCTCGTGAACATCAACTGGTACCTCAGCCGCTACGACCGCATCCTCACGATCATCCTGGTCCTCTTCGTGACGGTCGCAGCCATGGACCTCGCGAGCATGGCGCTGCGGCGCCGCTTCGTCGAGCTCGAAGGCAACCAGGGACGACCGACGTTCGCCGACGCGCTCCTGGGCCGCATGCCAAAGGGCGCAGGCTAACGGACGTCCGACCTGGCCGGACCAGCGCGGCCCGGGCCAGAAGGCTCTATTGCCTATAGCCGCTAAAACAACTATCGATGAACGCGCCGACTGAAGGGGTCAAGATGATCCAAGTGCATGTCCCGACCCACGACCGGCTCACGGCCCTCAAACTGCCCGGCCTCACCTACGAGGACGTGATCAACTTCGCCCTCGACAGCCTGTCGCGCAAAGAGGTGGCGGCCCACTACGAGGCGTGGCAGAAGGAAGCCATGGCTAAGCTGGCCGCGGTATCGCGTTCACTGGGCCGACGCAGGACCTGAAATCATCCGGCAATCTGGCGGAATCGTGCCTTGGACCGTCAGCCTCCTGCCGAGGGCTGACCAAGACCTGGCCGCCCTTGCGAAGAACGAGGCCGACCGCAAGAAAATCGAAGACGCCATCTTCGACACGCGCGCCGGCGAATTCATCGACTTGTTCGCTCGGTTCCTCGACCGCAAACGACGCTAGATTTGGCCGGCGCTGCGTACGTCAGGCTGGAGCGCACTCGCGGAACCGCGACGACAGGCGGGACTCGACGACGGCGCCCGACTCCGCGTCGAGGATCACTGCGAACGGGTGGTGGTCGAGGCACGTGCTCGGCGCGTCCCAGTCGAAGGCGACTTCCAGCGCCACTTGGCCGTCCTGCACGTGCGTGTACGCGCCGCCCAGCACGAGGTGCCTCACCTGTGCCGCGAGGCCGGACTGCTCCATCCAGCAC
>JBHEMF010000007.1:0-15566 GCA_046352665.1 Thermoplasmatota archaeon | reverse complement strand
CCTCACGACGACCTACGGCATCCGCCGCAACATCCTGGACCGCACGTTCGCCGACAACGACTACCTCTCCATCATCACGGTGTCGTTCGCGAAGATGTACCTGGACGCCTACGGCGCATGGAAGTCCGGCCATCCCGAGAAGGCGCCGGCGCCGTGGCGCGAGGCGTTCACCTGGGCCCGCTCCGGCTCCAGCGACATCACGGAAGACGAGTTCATGGGCATGAACGCGCACATCAACTACGACCTCACCAACGCGATCGTCGCGTTGGGCACGCATGGCCCCGCCGGCCAGTCGCGCAAGCCCGACATGGACCGCGTGAACCTGGTCCTTGCCGAGGTCTATGACGACGTGCAGTACAATATCGCCCGCTACTACGGCCCGACGCCGCCAACGACCCAGCCCAACTGGGGCGCAGGCTCGGACCCCTCCGTGCAGGCCGTGGAGGAGCCGATGTTCCTGTGGCGCGAGCACGCCTGGCACAACGCCGAGCTCCTCGAGGCCATGCCGGACGCCGCCACCCGCGCCGCCTTCGACACGGAGATGCAGACGTACTCGGGCGCCATCGCGCATGGCCTGGAGACACCGGACCCGTCGTCCTCGGCCGCGGCCCGCGTCGCGTACTGCCAGGCCAACCCGCCCGCCTGAGTGCGCCCGCCCGCGCGATCCGCGGAAGGCATGAGCGCGCAGCGGACAGTGGCGGCAGCGGGCAGAGGCGGACGAATCGTGCGGGAGGCATTCAAGGCCGTGCGCCCAAAGGCTAGGACATGGCTGCGACCCCCCGGCCCGCCAGCATGCCCGCCGTCCTGAAAGGCCCAGCACCGGCCCCGTCCGTGCCGGCCCCGCCCACCGCCGAGGACCTCCTCTCCATCATCGGCATCCTCCCCGACGTCCTGTTCCGCTGCGTCCGTGACGAGCGCGGTACCATCCGCTGGACCATGAACGAGGGCCGCCTCGCCGAGGAGTTCCACGTCACGACGAAGGACTGCTACGGCAAGTCGCTGCAGGAGATGTTCCCCCCCGACGTGGCGGAGCGGCAACTGCCGCACTTCGAGGCCGCCTTCCGCGGCGAGGCCCGCGAATGGGTAAACGAGATGGCCGGCCGCGTCTTCAAGCACTACCCGCAGCCAGTCAAGGACGCATCCGGCCGGGTGGTGGCCGTCGTGGGCTTCATCTCCGAGGTGACGGGCCTCGTCGAGGCCGAGCGCCAGGCCAAGAGGCTGAACGGCGAGCTCATGGCCCGCCTGGTCGAGCTGCGCGAGGCCAACATGGCGCTGGCGCAGGCCAACCGCGACCTCGACGGCTTCGCCGCCGCGGCGTCGCACGACCTCAAGAACCCGCTGAACCTCATCTCCACCAACGTGTACCTCCTGGAGCAGGGCCTGGGGAAGGACCCGGTCTCCGACGGCGCACGGCTGCAGAAGATCGAGGGCGCCGTCCGCCGCATGGCCGACCTCACCTCCGACCTCCTGCGCTTCTCCCGCGCAAGCGACCAGGCGTTCCGGCCCGAGGCCGTGGACGTCTCCGCCCTTGCGCGCGAGGTCGCAGCCGAGCTTGCCGCCCAGGACCCCGAGCAGCTCGTGCAGGTCCAGGTGGAGGACGGGCTGGCGGCGACCGCCGACCGCGGACTCTTGCGGCTGGTCCTCGAGAACCTCATGGGCAACGCGTGGAAGTACTCGTCCCGGTCCCGCCGCCCCGCCATCATGGTGCGGCGCGAGCCGGCAGACCCGCTGGGCCGGCCGGTGATCGCCATCGCCGACAACGGCATCGGCTTCTCGCAGACCGACGCCGCGAACCTGTTCCAGGCCTTCCAGCGGCTGCCGGGCAGCGAAGGCTTCGCAGGCACGGGGATGGGCCTGGCCACGGTGCGCCGCATCGTGGAGCGCCACGGCGGCCGCGTGTGGGCCGAGGGCCGGCCCGGGCAGGGCGCAACGTTCCGCTTCACGTTGGGCAATCCCGTCATGGCCGCGTAACGGACCCCTTTGCATCGTGTCCAAACGTCCCACTGGACCACTGACTGAGAATTGACTTGCAGGAATGACTCCCTGCGCCTCAGCGGCCTCAGTGTCGTGGGCCGCGCGCGGAGCCTTCATAGCGCGCGACCGATTCGGCGACGCGTGCGGTTCCGCCGGGAGCACCGTCCCCGTTTCGTGGAGGAGTACCTCTACCGGCACCTGCGGCACGGCCCCCTCCACCTCACCCTCATCGACCCCGACCGGCAGGAGCCCAAGGCGGCGGCGGAGATGGCCAAGCAGGCCGCCGCGGCAGGCTCGCACGCCATCATGGTGGGCGGCTCGACGCCCGAGCGGGCGCGCATCCTCGACAAGACGGTGAAGCTCATCAAGCGGCAGTCGGGGCTGCCCGTCATCCTCTTCCCGGGCGGGGCGACACAGGTCTCGGCGCACGCCGACGCCGTCTGGTTCATGAGTCTGCTCAACAGCCGCAGCCGCGACTTCCTCGTGGGCGAGCAGGTGAAGGGCGCCCCCGTCATCCACAAGCTCGGCATCGAGGCCATCCCGATGGGGTACCTCGTCGTGGAGCCCGGCGGCACCGTCGGCCGCGTCGGCCAGGCGGACCTCCTGAAACGCGACGACATCGACGGCGCCATCGCGTACGCCCTTGCGGCGCAGTACTTCGGCATGCGCTTCGTCTATCTCGAGGCGGGCTCCGGCGCCCCGTCGCCCGTGCCCCCCAACATGATCCGGGCCGTGAAGCGCGCCGTGCGCGTGCCGGTCATCGTGGGCGGCGGCCTCCGGAACGCCGAGGCGGCGCACGACGCCATCGAGGCCGGCGCAGACATCATCGTGACCGGGACGCTCGTGGAGGGGGTCACGGACGTCACGAAGACGCTCGGCGACTACCTCTTCGACCTCTCGGAGCGCCTGCGCCGCGAGGTGCGCCGCCACCTCATCCCCGAGGACGCCGAGCGGGGGGACGTCGAGTCGTGAGCAAGGCCTCGGCGGTCGCCTACCCCATCCAGGGCCTCGTGAAGTACCACGGCCTGCGCGACCCCGTGCGCCGCATCCCGTACCACGACTCCGTGAGCGTCTGCACGGGCCCCATCCACACGCACACGACCTTCGAGGTCGGGGGCGCCAAGCCGCGCGTGCAGATCGACGGCGTCGATGTCGTGGGACGCCCGCTCTCCCGCGTGCAGGTCGTCGTGGACGCGGTGCGCGAGAAGGCCGGCGACGACCGCCCCTACCGCATGGTCTCCCGCAACGACTTCCCGCAGTACGTCGGCCTCGGCTCCTCCAGCTCCGGCTTCGCGGCCCTCGCCGTGGCCGCCGCCGCCGCGTACGGCTGGAAGGCAAGCGACGAGGAGCTCTCCGAAGTGGCCCGCCTCGGCGCAGGTTCCGCAAGCCGTGCCGTGACGGGCGGCGTCTCCGAATGGGTGGTCGAAGGCGAGCGCTCCTACTCGCGCATGCTCGTCGGCCCGGACGAGATCGACTGGCGCATCGTCGTACCGCTCGTGCAGCACGAGGAGCCGACAGAGAACGCGCACGCCGAGGTGGCGACGAGTCCCCTGTTCCAGGCGCGCCTTGCCTACATGGGCGAAGCCCTCGCCGACCTGCGCAAGGCGCTCGCGACGCGCGACATCCGCAACATCGGACCCGTGGCCGAGCGCGACACGCTCAACCTGCACGCCGTCACGATGACGTCCCGCACCGGCCACATCACGTGGCGGCCTGCGACCCTCGAGGTCATGGAGCGCGTGCGCCGGTTGCGGGCCGGCGGCGTCCCCGTCTGGTTCAGCATCGACACGGGCGCCACCGCCTACTGCAACACGGACGGCGCGCACGAGGCCGAGGTGGCACAGGCCCTGGAAGGAATCCCTGGCGTGGACCGCCTCATGCACCTGCGCCCGGCCGGGCCTGCCCGCCTCGTCGCGGACCATCTGTTCTAGTCGATCCGCCCGCCTAAGCGTCCGTAGCCGAGCCCCCGCCCAAAACCACTGAAGACACTCCACTGAACAGTGGGCGGACAACGGCCCTTGTCTTCTGGCGGTAGGGCGCGGCGGACGTCACGTTTTCAGTGCATACAGTGGGTTCAGTGGTCAAGCGGACGTAGGAGCGCAAGGCTGGCTGCCGCCGAATCTCCGGCAAAGGCTATCCTGCCCGGCGCGGATGTGTGCGCGTTGACCCTCCTGCGCCGCACGGCAACGGGACTCTACGCGCTTGCCATCCTGCTCCTGCTCCTCGTCCTGCTGGTCCCGTTCGCGCGCAGCCTGCCGCTCTTCGGCGCCGACCTGCCGTTCTCGTACTCGGTCCTCACCGTCACCGCCGTCGCCGCGGTGGGCGGGGCCCTCAACCTTGGCTCCCGGCCGGTGCCCTCGGCGCTCGCCGCACTCCTTGCCACGGGCTTCGCCGCCTGCCTCGTCGTGAACCTGGGAGGCTCGCACCTCGAGTCGGGCGTGGGTTTCGCGTTCTACCTGGCTGCCGCCGGTGCCACTGCCGCCGCCGGCTTCATGGCGTTCGCCGCCGGCATCGAGGAGAAGAGGCACGGGCCACTTCCCAACCCCGAGGCCCGGACCTTCCGCGCGCAGGACCCTCCGGCGGCCCCGGTGCCCGGCCCCGCGAGCGCCCCCACTCCCGCGCCCCCCACGGCCTCCGCGTCCCCCGCGCCGCGCACAGGCCCGCCGCCATCCCCATCCGGCCCGGCGCCTACGCGTGCCCCGCCGGGCGCGAAGCCCGCGAAGGGCCGCTAGCCAGAGGCGAATCGCTTAAACCGCGGCCATCCGCTGGCCGCACCCGGTCCCCGCGATGCCCCGCCAACTGAAGTGCCCCCGCTGCGCAGCGCTGAACGTCATCCCCGACGGCGCCAAGCCCTCGTGCTCCAAGTGCGGCTTCGGCACGCAGGCGGGGGCGACCGCTCCCCCTGGCAAGCCTGCCCCGGGCATGGCGCCGCGGTCCTTCAGCGCCCAGCCCACGCAGGAGCCGCTCTCGGGCCCCGCCATGGGTGCCGCGGCCCTGTTCGGCGTGGCACTCCTCTTGGGAATCCTGCTGCAGTTCGCGTTCCTGCACTGGAGTGTTGCCCACGAGACCGTCGGCGGGGCCACGACGGACGTGGAGTACAACCTCTGGGGCTGGCACCAGTCCGGCACGGCCTCGAAGACGCTGCCGCCGTCGGGGACCTACTGGGCTTCCGGCACCGAAAGCCAGGAGGCGATCTGGCTCCTGCGCGGCGGCGGGCCCCTCCTCCTCATCGCCATGGCCCTCGTCGTCGTGGCGGGGATCGCGGTCTTCCTACGCATGCGCGGGCTTGCCAACAACTGCGGCTGGGCGGCGGCGAGCGTCGGCGCCTCGGGTGTCATCCTCTTCGTACTCGGCGTGAACCAGAACTGGGATGCCGTGAAGAACCAGGCCGTCGTCGCCGGCACGGGCGGGACGACGCTGGCCGCCGACTGGAGCATCGGCATGTACCTTGGCATCGCCGCCATCGTGCTCGTCGTGGTGGGCACCTACTTCGCCGCCATGAAGCCCAAGTCGCAGGCGCAGCCCGGCCGCCTGCCGCAGCGCCCCTCGGCGTAGTCCTGGCTGCCTGGGCGCGGGGCCGCACCCGAAAACAACCTTGATACGGTGCACCCAGGTTGGAGCGCCCGTCCACATGTCCCTCGCCCTGCGCTACGGCGCCTGTGGCAGCTTTTTCCTTGCGGCGATTCTGATGGGGGCCGCCTTCTTCCTGCCCGTGGAGCACATCGACTTCAGCACCCCCGACCGGGCGGGCCGCATCCATGCCGGGACCTGGGCCGTGGACGGGGGTCTGCCGGAGCCCGGCGGCAACACGACGAAGGCCGGCAGCTGGTACGACGGCGCCTTCTCCGACGCCAAAGGCACGACACGGCTGCGCATCGCCGGCCCGCTCCTCCTGGTCGGGTTCCTGGTGCTCCTTGCCTGCGGCTTCATGGTCCTCTCCGGCCAAGGCGTGCGCACCGGCTGGGTCGGCACTGCGGGCCTCCTGGTGGCCGGCCTCGGCAGCCTGTTCCTCCTCCTGGGCATCACGGCGTTCGCCAAGTCCATCACCACGACGAACGCGGTGCTCGACACCGGCATCCGGCCGGAGATCGGGTTCTGGTGCATGTTCCTCGGCCTTGTTGTCGGCTGCGGCGCGGCACTTGCGTCCTTCAGCGTCAAGCCCGAGGCGAAGGGCCGCGTCGGCCCCGACGGCGAACCGCTGCCGCCCCTTCCGATCCTCTCCGTCGAGAACCCATCCGCCTTCAACCCGATGGCCAACCGCGACCCGCGCCCCTTCAAGCAGGAGGAGCAGCAGTACAAGTCCTTCGAGGTGACGGGCGGCCCGAAGACCTTCAAGACCGGCAAGGAAGGGGAGCCCAAGGAGGACACGTGGGAGGAGATGGAGGCAGCACCGCCTGCGAAGCCGACCCCCCCCAAACCGGAAGCGGCGGCCAAGCCGGGGACCAAGCCTGGAGGCGCGCCGGAAGGGAAGGCCGCCGCGAATCCTGCGCCCCCCGCGGCGAAATCCGAGGCCTCTGCGAAGCCCCCCACCAAACCCGCCGAGAAACCCAAGGCATAGGGCGGGCCGTGACCGTTTGAGGGTTGTGCGGGGCCCGTTAAATATCCCGGCCGGGGTTTGCGGCACCGTCCAGGAGGACACCCCGTGGTTGCCCAACGCCGCATGATCGTCTTCGTCGCCGCCGCCCTCATGGCCATCGGCGCCTTCGCTCCCCTCGCCGGGGCCCAGAGCCCGTCCAGCCCTCCGCCCTGCGGTGGCCCCGACCATCCCTGTCCGCCTCCCCCGCCGCCGTCTTCGCCGCCGCCTTGTGGCAGCCCGGACCACCCCTGTCCGCCTCCGCAGTGCGGCTCCGACAACCCGTGTCAGCCGCCGCCTTGCGAGCCTTCCGCCGACCACCCTTGCCCTTCTCCTTGCCAGGAATCCGCTGACCACCCTTGCCCACCACCGTGCCAGCAGTCCGCCGACAACCCGTGCGGCCCGCACTGCGACCCGGCCACGAACTCCGCCGACCACCCGTGCCCTCCTCCGTGCCAGCAGTCCGCCGACCACCCGTGCGGTCCGCACTGCGATCCGGCAACGAACTCCGCCGACCACCCGTGCCCGCCGCCCTGCCACGCGGCCAACGGCGAGGACCAAGCGGACGGCGAGACCGGCGACGGTCCCCACGGCGATGGCTCCCACGGCCAGCACCCGCGACCCTGCGGGCCCCCCTGCGGCCCCGGCGGCGACGGCCCGGGCGATGGCCCTGGCGACGGCTCCGGTCCTGGCGATGGCAACGGTCCGGGCCCGAACGGACACCACGGCTGCGGTCCGCAACCGTGCCCCCACCAGGCCCCTCCCTCCGGCGACTCACCTCAGCCCACGCCTTCCGATGGCGGCCCGGCCCAGCACCCCTGCGGCAACGGCCCGTGCGACGGACACGGTGAAGGCGTCATGGTCCGCGAGCACGCCGGCGCCCACGCCGAGACGCCCGCCGGCAACGCCACGGTCCGTGAGCACGCTCGCGTGGCGGCCGGCGGAGGCTGCGGTCCCTGCGGTCCCGCGCCCCACCCTGGCGCCGGTCTGCGCGAAGGCGCAGGCGCCGAGGCCGACACCCCCGCGGGCAACGTGACGGTGCGCGAGCGCGCCCGCGTCGCAGCCGCCATGGGCGGATGCGGGCCATGCGGTCCGGCCCCGCACCCCGCAAACGGCGTCCGCGAGCACGCCGGCGCCACCGCCGACACGCCCGTCGGCGACGTCACGGTGCGTGAGCATGCCGGCCTGGGTGGCGGCTGCGGCCCTTGCGGCCCGGCCCCCCACCCCGGCACCGGTGTCCGCGAGCACGCCGGCGCCACGGTTGACACCCCGGTCGGGGACGTCGCCGTCCGCGAGCACGCGGGCGCCGGTGTGGGCCACGGCTGCGCCGCCCCGTGCGGCCCCGGCACGGCCGCCATGATCCGCGAGGAGGCAGGCGCCCGCGTGCGCGTCGGCAACACGACCGTGGGCGCGCACGAGCGCGTCGCCGTCCGCGAGCACACGCAGCGCCACCCATGCACCCCGCCGCCGTGCGGACCGCACGACGGCCCCGGCGTCCACGAGGGTGCGGGCGTCGCCGTCCACGCCGCCAACGAGACCGTGCGCGCCGGCGAGCACGCCGGCCTCCACCTCGGGCAAGGCTGCCGCAGCCACCCCGGCGACCCGAACGACCCGCAGATGCGGGCCGGCCGCCGCGCCCACCACAGCCAGGAGGCCATCGACGACCTGCAGGGCCGCCTCGACCGCCTCGAAGGCATGATCGACCGCGTCACCAACGCCCTCACGGACGGCAATCTCACCGACGCAGCGCGGGCGACGCTCGAGCACCGCCTCGACCAGCTCGAGAGGCTGCAGGACCACCTCCTGCAGCGCATGTCCGAGCTCGCCGACGACCTGCAGGGCCTGTACGACCGCTGGGAGCCAAGCGACGACGGCGCCGACGGTGAGACCGGCGATGACGGCGCCGACGGCACCGCCGACGGCGGCGACGGGGGCCAGTGAACGGTGCGTTGCGGCTTTTCTCCCCTCATCCCTTCAAGGTGAACCCATGCGCATCCCCCTCGCCATCCTCGCCATCGCCCTGCTTGCCCCCGCCGCGCGCGCCGCCGACGCGTGCACGCAGGCCGACCCCTGCACGTGGATCGTCGACGTCGATGGCCGCGGCATCTACGCAGGCGACGCCGCACCCAGCTTCAACGCGACCGTCGGCGACTGGTTCGTGCTGAACGGCACGAACATGGACGAGGCCTTCGTTGCCCACACGCTGAGCCTCGACGGCTACGGCGTCGTGCTCAGCCTCGGCCCCGCCGAGGAGGCGCAGACGGCGCCCTTCCAGCTCACCCGTGTCGGCACCTTCAGCCTGCACGACGAGCGCGGCCGCTCGGGCACCGTCGTCGTGACGAAGACGGACGTGAACGACCAGGCTGCGGGCCTCACGGCCACCAGTGCCGCGACGCCGGCTGGCGCGCCTGCGCCGGCGCTCGTCCTGGTCGCCGTCGCGCTGCTCGGCCTCGCCGCCGTCCGCCGCGCGTAGGGCCGCGACCTTTTTCCCCGCCACCCGACTCCGCGCAAGCGCGCCATGGACGGAGACGAAACGCCGGAGCCCGCCCCCGAGGTCGAGGCATTGCGCGACCGGTTGGCCCGCGCCCGGGCGGATTACGACAACCTGCAGAAGCGCGTCGCCCGCGAGTCGGCCATGGAGCGCGACCGGGCCAAGGCGCGCGTCCTCGAAGGCCTCCTGCCGTTGCACGAGCTCGTCCTCATGGCGGCGCACCAGGCGCAGGCGCACCCCGTGCCGCGCGAGGCCGCCGGGCTGGTCGAGGGGCTCGTGCTCCTCGCCCGCGAGTTCCAGCGCTTCCTCGAGCGGGAGGGTCTGCAGCCGACGGGCGCCGTGGGAGAAACGTTCGACCGCGCGGCGCACGAAGCCGTGGCCGAGGAGCCGGCGGAAGGTGCCGCGGCGGGGAGTGTCACGCGCGTGATCCAGCCCGGCTACAAGTTGGGCGACAAGGTGCTGCGCTTCGCGAAGGTCGCCGTCGCACCGAAGTGATCTCGCTGCCACCGGCGTCCGACCTGCCACTCGACGGGAGCGCCAAGGGGTTCCTGCAGTCCGACGACGGCGTCCCCTTGCTCGACCGAACCGTCGATGCGACCTGGGAGTTGTTGGAGACGCGGGGCGGCGCCCAGCGCCGCCTGGCGCTGCCGCGCCGTGCAAGCGAACTTGAGGGCCAAGTGCCGCACGTCGCCGTCGTCGGGCGATTGTGGCCCTGCTGTTCCCAATACATGCCATCCATCGGCAAATTTCTGCGGCTTGAACTTCCTCGGCTGGCAATGGAAACGGGCTTTGCGCCATCCGCGGCGGACTTCCGGAAGCGTGCGGGCCTAGCGCACCAGCGTCTGCTGCCCTTCCAGCGCCGCGATCCCCGGCAGCACCTTCCCTTCCAGGAACTCCAGGCTGGCGCCGCCACCGGTGCTGACATGCGTCATCCTGCCCTCGACGCCGAACTGCTTTGCCGCCGCCGCCGAGTCGCCTCCCCCCACGACGGTTGTGCCATTGCACGACGCGACGGCCTCTGCGATGGCCTTCGTGCCGTCGGCGAAGGCCGGCCATTCGAAGACGCCCATGGGTCCGTTCCACAGCACCGTCCTGCTCGACGCGATGGCGTTGGCGAAGTCGGCGACGGTCCGCGGCCCGATGTCGAGCCCCATCCATTCCGGCCGGATCTGGCCCACCTGCACGGTACGGTGCGCTGTGTCCTGCGCGAAGCCGTCGGCGGCCACGACGTCCACGGGCAGGTGCACCTCGACGCCCTTGGCCTTGGCGCGGGCAAGGAGGTCCCTGGCAAGCTCCAGCCGGTCAGCCTCGACGAGGGACTTGCCGACCTCGTGGCCCTGGGCCTTCAGGAACGTGAACGCCATGCCGCCGCCGACGACGAGGCGGTCCACTTTCTCGACGAGTCGCTCCACGACGAGGATCTTGTCCGAGACCTTGGCGCCGCCGAGGATGGCCGTGAAGGGCCGTTGCGGGTGGTCGAGGGCGCCGCCCAGCGCCGCGACCTCCTTCTCGATGAGCAAGCCAGCGTAGCTCGGAAGGAGGTGGGCGACACCCGTCGTGCTCGCATGGGCGCGGTGCGCCGTCCCGAAGGCGTCGTTCACGTAGGCGTCGGCGAGGGCGGCAAGCTCCTTGCAGAACGCGGGGTCGTTCCTCTCCTCGCCGTCGTGGAAGCGCACGTTCTCCAGCAAGGCGACCTCGCCGGGGTGGAGCCTCGCCACGACGGCCTCCGCCGCGGGGCCGACGCAGTCGGGTGCGAAGTGCACCGGCAGGCCGAGGTGGCGCAGGTGGTCGGCGACGGGCTTCAGCGTGAACCTGGAATTGTCCTTGCCGGGCTTCGGCCGGCCGAGATGGCTCGCGAGGACGACCTTGGCGCCGGACTTGCGGAGGGCCTCGATCGTGGGCAAAGCCGCGGTGATGCGGGTGTCGTCCGTGACGTTCCCCGCATCGACGGGGACGTTGAAATCGACGCGGACGAGGACGCGCTTGCCGGAGAAATCGCCGTCACGCAGGGTGCGCAACCGGTTGCCCATGGAGCGGGGCAGCGGCTGGGGGTTGATGGGGGTTGCTTCGTGGATTGCGTCGGATGTTGCGCGGCCGGACGCCAGTGTGGGAGGCCCGGGATTCCAGGAGCTTGAGGATTCGAAGGAATCCCCAATCCCTTCCATCCTGAAATCCCAGGCCTCCCGCACGAGGCTGTCGCCAAGCTCTGAAGGGCGGCTTCGCCGCGCCCGCCATTTTCGCGTTTGCGGGCCACGATGTGGAAGTGGACGACGTCGTCGGACGCGCGTGGCCGGTCGCTAGTTCAATCCACGAACGCGGAAACCCTGCACCGGATTCGGAGTTTCATGGGACGAAGTCCGATGTGTGCGCCCACCGGCTGCCTTGCCCCTCGTATGACTTCACCCGCAACAGGAGGCGGCGCCACGGCGCGTGCTTGCCGCGACCGGCACCCTCCAAAAGGGTTTAAGGGGAGACCGAGGTGGTTAGGGCGGTCGCAATGGCTCAGGCATACGCTGTCCCGCTCGAACAACTGGCCCGCTTCAAGCGCAACCACGACATGTTCAAGAAGCTCGTGAACCAGGAAGTCGTCGGGTACGAGGACGTCGTCACCGACCTGCTCATCGGCCTCCTGGGCATCGGCCACATCCTTCTCGAGGGTGTCCCCGGTGTGGCGAAGACCCACACGTCGAAGGTGTTCGCGAACAACCTCGGCCTCGTCTTCAAGCGCATCCAGTTCACGCAGGACCTCATGCCCCAGGACATCACGGGGCACTACATGTTCAACCAGCAGGCCAAGAAGTTCGAGCTCAAGGAAGGCCCGGTCTTCACGAACTTCCTCCTTGCCGACGAGATCAACCGCGCCCCGCCCAAGACGCAGTCGGCCATGCTGGAGACCATGGAGGAGCGCCAGTGCTCCATCGAAGGGACGACGTTCCCGATGAAGCGCCCGTTCATGGTGGTCGCCACGATGAACCCCGTCGATTCCGAGGGTGTGTACCGCCTTCCCGAGGCGCAGAAGGACCGCTTCATGATCCGCACCATCATGCACTACGTCTCCGCCGAGCAGGAGGAGCACATGATCAAGATCAAGATGGCCGGCGGCAAGATCTCCAACCAGGACCTGAAGGGCGGCAAGATGACGGCCGCCTCGGTCATCGAGGGCCAGGAGATGGCGGCCAAGATCCACATGGGCGACGACACCGTCCGCTACCTGCAGCGCGTCGCCTCGGCGACCCGCCAGCACCCGGACATCCGTGTCGGCGCAAGCCCCCGCTCGATGACGCAGATGCTGAAGGCCTCCCAGGCCTACGCCCTGCTGTCGGGCCGTCCGTACGTGCTGCCCAGCGACGTGAAGTACATCACTCCCAAGGTCCTCGGGCACCGCCTCATCATGAAGGTCGAGGCCGAGGCGAAGGGCAAGACCACGACCGAGGTCGTGAAGGAAGTGCTCAACGCCATCCCCGAGCCCAAGGTCATCATCAAGTAGGGTCGCAGATGGATCCAGACTCCGGTGCCGCTCCGGGCGGCAAGAAGCGCGTGATGGGCGGCAAGCCCACGCTGCCCAAGGTCGTGGGGCGCCCCGTCGCCCCCGCCGGCGAGGTCCCCGTCGAGGCCGATCCGCTGCCGGACGGCGAATGGCAAGACGAGACGCCATGGACGCAGGTCGTGCAGGGCATCTCCGTCGCCCCCGGCACGGCGCTTGCCAAGGACGCCGTCGCGTTCCACCACGAATGCTGCAAGGCGGTCCGCCCGAATCCGGAGGACCCCGACCCGACGGGCGCCGTGGAGGAGATCCGCCAGGAGCCCTACCTCACGTGGCAAGGGCCCCTGAAGCCGACGGCGCGCTTCGGCGCAGCGCTTGGCGTGGTCGGCTTCCTCGGCCTAGGTGCGACCATCTTGGGCCTCCTGGGCGCCAACGTCCTCATGCTGGTGCTGCTTGGCATCTCCGGCGTCCTGGCGCTCTTCCTGGTGCTCACCTTCTTCATGTCCAACAGCGCCGTGAAGAACATCCAGATCCGCGCCGTGCGGCACGTGATCGAGCCCAAGATCGAGCGCGGCAAGCTCTTCCACGCCACCCTCGACACGACGGGGACCGTCGTCCCCGGGCTCCTGAACGTGGAGATCGCGGACCAGCACGCGCCCGGCCTGCGCCCGGTGGAGAAGCCCGCCTTGGACGGCGCCGGCCGCATCCACTACCGCGTCCGCCCGCAGGGCCGCGGCCTCATCAGCTTCTCCGGCCTCGACGTGCGCGCCGTGGACGTCATGGGCCTCTGGATCGGCGAGGCCGAGTGGCGCCTGCGCACGACCGTCGAAGTGGATGCGAGCCTGCCGGCCATCGCGTGGAAGGCGCGCGTCACCGGCTACGCGCCGTTCGACAATTCGACGCCGCAGGCGATCGTGAAGCTCTACCGCGACATCGAGTACGAGGACTCGCGGCCGTTCCAGCCGGGCGACCGCATGAAGGACATCGACTGGAAGCGCATGGCCATCAACAACCAGATGATCGTCCGCAAGCGCTACACGGACCCCGACACGACACTCCTGCTCGTCATCGACGGCGGCAAGTCCATGCTGCAGGACCAGGCCGGCTACCGCAACCTCGACCTCGGCGTGGAGATCGCACAGGAGTTCGCCGAGGCGGCCCTCAAGCGCAACGACAAGACGGGCATGCTTGCCTACAACGAGGAGCGCATCGTGGACCACGTCCGCCCCACGCGCTCCAAGATCCAGTTCAAGAAACTCGTGGCGCACTTCCAGAAGATGGCGGACCACCACCTCCCCGAGGAGGGCGAGGACCCCATAGAGATCCTCATCGCGGGCGACCCGGAGAACCTCCGGCTCGGCTTCGGCTACGGCCTGCGCCAGCGCTCGACGTCTGCCATGACGATCATCGTCTTCAGCGACCTGCAGACGACCCCCGAGGAGATCGTGCAGAGCATCGCCAAGGCGGCAGGCTCCGGCCAGCGCGTCGTCATCATGCTCCTGCCCGGCCCCAAGCTCAAGGCTGTCACGGCGGCCCGCCGCGACCTGGACGAGCAGGAAATGGAACTGCGCGGCGAAGCGCACACCAACCGCATGCGCGAGCTTCTGATCGCCAACGGCTGCGAGTTCGTCGAAGTGAACCCGACCGAGGACGACTTCAAGCTCGACGTGCCGTTGCCGCCGGATGCGTGACCACGCCGGCCTGCGGGCCCATGGCGCCCTGCCGCGGCCAATGCTGCAAGCGAACGCCTTTAGGCGGCGCCACCGCCGAAGCACGCGCCATGGAACTCGAATCCCTGGCATGCCCGCTCTGCGCCGCGGCGGCGGGTGCCACCAGCCTGGGCCTGGTCGGGCGACTCATGGAAGGCCACGTCCGCACCCGGCACGGTGCTGCCGCGGACTTGGCGCTCAAGGTCCTTGACCGCCTGCCCGTGCACAAGAACGCCTAAGTGCTTGGCGCAGGTCTTCGAGGTCGTGCCCTGGCGCGACAGCCCGTCCTTGCAATGCCCTCTCTGCGACGCAGCGTTCCGGGCAAGCAGCGCCGGGCTGCGCCAACGCATCCTCAACGAACACGTGGTGGGCGTCCACGGCGCCGTCGGGCGCGAGGCGCTGCGCACCCTCGACCCGCTCTAGAGGCCGATGGTCTGGACAGCCGGAAGGTTTTCCGTGAGCCCAATGCGTGATTCCGCGGCTGCGACGAGGTCCATGCGGCTCGAAGTCGCCGGATGCGCCGGCCCCAAGAGGTCGCACAACTCCGGCCCGACGCTCGTCTCGTACGATCCCCACTCCTTCGCGAGACGGATGATATCGTTCTT
Source organism: Thermoplasmatota archaeon (assembly GCA_046352665.1). Classification (GTDB taxonomy): domain Archaea; phylum Thermoplasmatota; class E2; order JACPAO01; family JAHFTW01; genus JAHFTW01. The sequence continues at coordinate 730 of JBHEMF010000007.1, read as the reverse complement.
GTCCAGGCCGAGCACCGGCCGGAGAATAGGCCGTCGCGCGGCACCTTCGAGTGTGACGAGGTTCGAGAGCGTTTGGCTGGAGACCTGCGCCAAGTTCTCCCCCGTCGCGATGGCGTCCGCCCCCACGGCGTCGGCCACGGCGTCAGCGAGCCGGTAGAGGAGCCGCTTCTGCAGGAGGAAGTAGTAACGGTGCGCCTCGCGGTCGTGCGGGATGCGGCCCAACGCCTCGCCGATCTTCGCCACGTGCAGGCGCGGGAGTCCCATCTGCCGGGCGAGCTCGCAGGCCTTGCGCACGGAGGCGTCGTCGGTGACGGGCTCGAAGGAGCCGTGCAGCGCCTCCAGCTCGACGCCTTGGCGTTGCAGCATCCGTCCCGCGACTGGTGAGTCGAAGCCGCCGGAGAGGAGGAGGACGGCTTTCATCGAGGACGGCGACGGGGGGGAGGACGAAAGGGTTTGGGCCGGCAGCCGCCCCGTTGGTATGCTCATCGGCTCCACGACGAGGCACGCGGCCTTCCTGTCGGAGAGGTGAGCGAAGGTTTCAGGGAGATTTTCCTTTCACGCCCCTCCCCGGCGGAAAGGTCGTCACGCACCGCGTGGAGCCAATGAGCATACCAACCGGGTAGCGAGCCCTCTACCGAACCGGCGTCTCCCGCAGCCATTGCACGTCGGAGATGTACAGGTCGCGGATGTCCTTCAAACCCAACCGCATCATCGCCAACCGCTCCAGGCC
>JBHEMF010000006.1:0-15643 GCA_046352665.1 Thermoplasmatota archaeon | reverse complement strand
GTGCCGGCACCCGTGAGGGTCTGCGACGTGAGCGTCCAGACCGTGACGGGGTTGGCGCCGCCACCGGCCGGGACGCCGCTTGCGCCGTACAGCGTGCCGCCCACCGCGACGAAGGTGGCGCAGGCGCCCGGCGAGCCTCCCCCGTAGTACTCCCCCGAGACCCCGCCGGCACTGAAGACGTCGTTCACCTGGCACTTGGTGTCGTCCGTCATCTCGATGTCGGTGAGAGGGCCTGCCGTGACGATGTTCTGCGTCGCGGCGGCATGGGGCATGGCGGCGAGGACGGCGACGGCGGCCAGGAAGGCAAGAGCAAGCCCGAAGAGACTGGGACCGTGCCAAGGATTCGTGCGCATTCTTTGCCGACCGCCGCCCGCCAATTGCAGGCTCCAACGCGACCAGCCCTGGCGTCGGCTATAAGGTTTGCAGACCAGCCGTTGCGAACATGGCAGCGGGGCCGTCCCTGACACGCCGTAAAGAAGGAACGCGGGGTGGGAGGCTCCCGTCGGCTTTCAGGCAGTCCAGCGTCGCATGGCGAACAGGAGGACCACGACGCAGGTGGCGACGAAAAACCCGGCCCCGAGGCCGACCTTTGCAAGCGGGAAGGAAGGGGACGGCCCGGATGCGACGCCTTGGGGCGCCTCGTCGCGCGCGCGGGACGGCGCAACGGCCGGGGCGTTGCAGCCAAGTTGCTTCGGGTCGGCCTGCAGGGGGCAGTCGTCGATCTCGTTTGCGACGCCGTCGCCGTCGGTGTCCCTGTCGCAGGCGTCGCCCACGCCGTCGCCGTCCGCGTCGGACTGGCCGTGGTTCGGTTTGCCTGGGCAATTGTCGGCGTCGTCGGCGATGCCGTCCTGGTCGTTGTCCGCGAAACGGATGGTGCGCGGCTGGACCGGCGGCCGGGGGTCGCCGGGAGTGGCGCTGGACGGGTCGCAGGCGTCGCCCACGCCGTCGCGGTCGGCGTCGGCCTGGTCGTTGTTCGCGACACTCGGGCAGTTGTCGGGGTGGTCCGAGACGCCGTCCAGGTCGGAATCGGGCTGCACCGGGCCTTGGCTCGTGCCGGCGACGTGGATCACGAAGTCGCGCTGCACCGGGCAACCGTCCGTGGCAAGGACCGAGGCCGTGTAGTTCCCCGCGTCGCCCCGCACCGTGCGCCAGGAGAACTCTCCGTCCGTGGTGATGGAGGCCCCCGGCAAGCCGATGACCGAGAAGGCGAGGGTGTCGCCTTCGTAGTCCGAAGTGAAGACCTGGAAGCGGGCCGTGTCGCCTTCGCGGACGGAGTACTCGTACAGCTCTTCCATCGCGGGGCAGCAGTCGGGGTCGCCGACGGAGGCGACCTGCTGCTGGATGGTGCCCGGCTGGCCTGCCGCCGTCGTGACGGTGAGGGTGACGGGATACGTCCCGGGTGCGGCGTACTGGTGGATTGGGTTGCGCAGCGACGACGTGCCGCCGTCGCCGAACGACCAGGACCACGACACGATGGCGCCACCATTGGGCGCCGGGACGGATGTGTCCGTGAAGAGGACCCGCGAATCCTCGCAGGAGGTCCTCGAGTTGTCGAAGTCGAAGCCGGCCACGGGTGGCGGACTGAGCGAGAAGAGCGTGTCATGCTCGAAGCTCATGGACTGCCCAGGCTGCAAGCTGAAGTCCCAGCTGAGGCCGGCGCCGTTGTCCAGCAGCGTTGCGCAGGCGCACGCGTCCGGGAAGGCGGCATGGTTCCCGATCTGTTGCCAGACGTCGCCGTAGTACGCATGGAAGTAATGCGATCCGGCCGTGTGCGGAATCCACATCTCGATGCGGGCCGCTGGGACGTTGTTCGGGTTCGCCGTGCATGCGACCCGCGCGAAGTCTCCCGGCGGATCCGCGAAACCATAGCCCGAGTCACTGCCTTGCAGGTAGCAGTCGCCGGCGCGCCACAGCCGCAACGAGTGGGGGTTGGCACCGATGTTGGTCACGGTGACGTTCGTCGTGTAGTAGTCGTCCGTCGTGGCGTAGGAATCCCTCTCGTGGATCCACATGTAGGGACCCGCATGCATGTTCGTCTCGACATAGAACGGGTCAGAAGGCGCACCCGTTCCGTTCGGGCCATATTGATTCAGGATCGATTGGCTGGGCCCGGAAAACCACGTGTATAACCCCATGGCACCCACATTGCCTGTCGCGGTCCCTTGCGGATGAGCAGCAAAGTCAGGGCCGTACAGGATCTCGCCCGGGCCCGGATCGACTAGCAAGAATGTTCCGCAGTCGCCAAGACCTGCTGTCGGCGGATTGCCCGGCGGATAGAACTCGAAGTCGGAATCGCCAGTGCGCGCCACCTGGCAGCTCAATTCCACGCCTATGTTGATTTGGTAAAGCGGGGCGCCGGGAGCGGAAATCGTCGTGAAGGCGGAAACTTGCAGCGCCAGGCAAATGAGAGCAAGGAGAGATGCCGCAACAAGCAAGAGAAAAGGCGGTGCAATGGCGCGTAGGGACTTTGAAGCCGCCATTGGTCAAGTCACCGAGGCCTTTGCGAAGCTTTCAAGCCTTGCGGTCCTTCCTTAGGCCATGTCGGTCGTGTAAAGGTTCGTGTTCAAAGCGGATGGGTAGTCCGTGAGGTCCAACGTGAATTCTACCGGGCTCGGCGGTGCCGCAATAGAAAGCCCGGACGTACCCGCTGATACGTCGAGCGAGCCGACGTTGGCTCCTGGAGTCATGGTGACCAGGAAGGTGCAGGTCATGGCAGTGAGATCGTAGTTGATGATGGTGAGCGCAACACCGTTCACGACGCCCACGCACGACATGCTATTGGTTCCACCTAGGGTAGCCATGGTGACTGCTTCGGCCTTGCCCATCATCACTGGGCCACCATGCTCAGGACGAAGGTAGACAGCGGCATCAAGTTTTCGCCAAGCCCTTGCCCGCGCCCACTGGGTCGGCTTTTTCAGCCGCTTCCGCGTGGTCCCGCCCACCGTGGAAAGCGTCGTCCTCGTCGCCGGAGCCCGGACGCCCATCGGCAAGTTCCAAGGCGGCCTCAGCTCCCTGAAGGCCACCGATCTCGGCGCCATCGCCGTCCGCGAGGCCGTGCGCCGCTCGGGCCTGAAGCCAAGCGACATCCAGGAGGCCATCCTCGGCAACGTCCTCCAGGCGGGGCTCGGTCAGAACGCGGCGCGGGCGGCGGCACTTGGGGCGGGGTTGCCCGACTCCGTCCCCGCCGTCACCGTGAACAAGGTCTGCGGCTCGGCGCTGAAGGCCGTCATGCTTGCCGCCCAGGCCATCAAGGCGGGGGACCGCGACGTCGTGGTGGCCGGCGGCATGGAATCCATGACGAACGCGCCGCACCTGCTCCTCGGCTCCCGCACCGGCATCCGGCTCGGCGACGGCAAGCTCACGGACCACATGGTGCACGACGGCCTGTGGGACCACTACAACGGCTTCCACATGGGCGAGACGGGCGAGATCGTTGCCGAGCGGTTCCACGTCCGCCGCGCCGAGGCCGACGCCCTTGCGGCGCGCAGCCACGCCCGCGCACTTGCCGCCCGCGACGCCGGCCGCTTCGACGAGGAGACCGTCCCCGTCGCCATCCCGCAGAAGAAAGGCGAGCCCGTCATCGTGCGCCACGACGAGGGCATCCGGCCCGGCACGGAGGTCGCGGCCCTCGCCAGGCTGAAGCCGACGTTCCGCGAGGGCGGTCAGGTGACGGCAGGCAACTCCAGCCAGATCTCGGACGGTGCCGCGGCCCTCGTCGTCGCCTCGGCCTCGTACGCCAAAGCGTACGATCTGCCCGTCCTTGCCACCCTCGATGCCTACGATGCGTCGGGCACGAAGCCGGAGTGGGTCATGGAGGCCCCCATCCTCTCGGTCCGCAACCTCCTCGCCAAGACGGGACTCACGATGAAGGACGTGGACCTCGTCGAGCACAACGAGGCCTTCGCGTCCGCGTCGTGCGCCGTGCAGAAGGAATTGGGCATCCCGGACGACCGGTTCAACGTGAACGGCGGCGCCGTCGCCCTCGGCCACCCCATCGGCGCCTCGGGTGCCCGTGTGCTCCTCACCCTGGCATACGAGCTGCGGCGCCGGGGTGGCGGCCGCGGCCTTGCGACACTCTGCCTGGGCGGCGGGAACGCCGTGAGCGCGCTCATCCGGGTCCCAACCAGATAAGGCGGGCTATTCCCGGCAGCGGCCCCGAACAGCAGCTTGAGAAAGGCGACGCATCTAGGCAATGGTCCATGCGTGCCGGTCCTGCCTTCTCCATGCGCCCACTCGGTCCCGTCACCGCCGTCACGCTGACCCTCACGGCGAGCTTCGCGTTGCTCGTCCGCGTCCTGTCATCGTCGTATCTTGGCACGTGGACCGGCGCCGGCGCCGCGGCACTCGTCACCGTCGCGGTCGTCGCCTTCGCCCTGCACGCCTGGGACCTCGCCACCGGCCGCGGATGGAAGAACGGCCTGCAAGGCGAGAAACAATCCGAGCGGCTCGCGGCGCTCGAACGCCTCCTTTCCGCCGGGCGCATCCGCCGCGCCGAGTACCTCGAGGAGCGCCGGCGCCTCCTGCGCGGGCCGTAAAGGCTTCGGACCTCTTTTGAAGCCGCAACCGATGGGCCTCGCGTGGCCAAGACGATCTCGCTTACCCGCTATCCGCTCCTCAAGGTCCTGGTGCCGCTGGCGGCGCTGGTCTTCCTCGTCGGCCTCGTATTGTTCTTCCAAAGCGCCGACCGCGACCCGCAGCCACTCCTCTGGTACGCTCTCGCAGCCGCCGTCATCGCGTTCGCCGGCCTCCTTTGGAAACGCAAGGAGGAGGTCACCCTGGTGTTGCCCAGCGATCGCCTGCACGACGCAAGCCGGCAGGACCTGCAAGGCATCCTCGAGACCCTGGAGACCCAACGCGAGAAGGGCGAGCTCACCCCGGAGCGGTACACCAAGGCCCGCAACCGCGTACTGAAGGAGATGAAGGCCGCCAAATAGCGCTGCGGCCACGCGGCCATAACGGCTAAGAAGACGCGCCACAAGTCGAAGGCCGATGCGCCCCCTTCTCGCCCTTGCGCTCGCCGTGGCACTCGTTGCCGCCGGCTGCACGGGCAAGACCGAGCCCCCGACGTCCACCCGCACCTGCCCCGGCGGCCAGCCCATCCCAGCCAACGTGACGGGCGAGCCCGCCCAGGTCTGCCCAAAGCCGGCGCCGCCGTTTGCCGCCTTCAAGGACCTCCCCGGCGACCTGCGGATTTACAAGCCCGCGACCTTCACATGGTTCGTCTCGGCGAGCAATTACACGGGCGGCCACTCCATGCTCTCCAGCATCCGGCTGAGCGGCAACTCAGTCCCCGACTCGGCCCTGGCCGGCCCTGACTCGTACGGCAAGGAGATCGCAAGCAAGGCTCATCAGAACCTGCCGGGGACGTTCACGGGGGACTACACGTTCACGACACCCGGCACGTACTACGCCCGCGTCTATGCCACGATCCTCGCCGACGACCTCGCCGGCAAGGACTACTGGAGCAACGAAGTGATGCTCATGGTGGCCGACGTCCTCCCGACTGGCAAGAACGTGGTCGTGACGCACGGCCCCGGCAACTCGGCCGCCAAGCTCGACCCCAACCCCGTCGATATCAAGCTCGGCGACGGGGTCGTCCTGAAGAACGACGACCTCGTGGACCACAAGCTCACGATGGTGGGCTGCCCGCAGACGTTCCCCGAGCTCACCGTCCCCAAGGCGACCTCGTCGCAGCCGATGGTGTTCAAGGCGCCGGGCACCTGCACGTTCGCGACCGACGACCTGCAGCCGCAGACCCTCACGGTGAACGTCACGGCGTGACGCCCAAGCCTGAAGTGGCCGACGCACCTGCCGGCCGCATGGCCTTCGGACCGCTTGTGACTTGCGAGGAGGCGGCGCGCCACGTGGACGACCCGTCCTGGGTCTTCTTCGACTGCCGCTTCGAGCTTGCGGACAAGGAGAAGGGTGCTCGCGACTACGCAAAGGCGCACATCCCCGGCGCCTACTTCGCCCACACGGAGCGCGACCTGTCGGGGCCCGTCGGCAACGGCAGCCGCGGCCGCCACCCGCTGCCAATTGCATTCCAGCGCTTCTGCGGCGTGCACGGCATCGGGCCTGCGACGAAGGTCGTCTGCTACGACGACCTGGGCGGGCAGTGGGCCAGTCGGCTGTGGTGGCTCCTGCGCTTCCACGGCCACCGCGACGTCGCGGTGCTCGACGGTGGCCTCACGCGTTGGAAGGCGCTGGGCCTGCCGCTGCGGGGCAACCACGAGAAGCCGCGCGCCGGCACCACGTTCGCCAACCCGCCGGGACAGATGCCCATCGTGCAGGCCGGGGACATCGAGGCGGGCGGCGTGACACTTTTCGATGCCCGCGCTCCGGAACGGTTCCGCGGCGAGGTCGAGGCCGTGGACAAGCAGAAAGGGCACATCCCCGGAGCCCGCAGCGCGCCGGCTTCTGGCAACGTGGGGCCCGACATGCGGTTCCTCTCCCCCGAGGCGTTGCGCGCCAAGTTCGCGGCGCCGACGGAGGGCAAGGTCGCTTGCTACTGCGGCTCCGGCGTCACGGGCACGCAGCTCGTCCTCGCCATGGAGGTCGCAGGCCTGCCGACGCCGGCGCTCTACCCGGGCTCCTGGTCGGAATGGATCTGGGACGGCAAGCGGCCCATTGAGACGGGGCCCGCCGTCGTCGCGTGACCGAAACCACAATACTCCCGCCGTGGGTCACGGCGCCGTGGCCAAGACGGTCCGCAAGCCGCCGAAACGGGAGCACCGCAGCGAAGCCACCGCCATGCCTTCCGCAGCCGACGTCGCCAAGGGGGGCGCGCACGTCGTGAAGGTCGGCCTCGTGCAGACCCACGCCGGTCACGACGCGGCCGACAACCTGGCACGCACCCTCGCCCTCATCGACAAGGCCGCGAAGAAGGGCGCCAACATCGTCTGCACGCAGGAGCTCTTCCTCACCCCGTACTTCTGCCAGGAGGAGGACCAGGCGAACTTCGACCTCGCCGAGGCCGTGCCGGGGCCGACGACGAAGGCATTGCAGGAGCGCGCCAAGCGGCACGGCATCGTCATCGTGGGATCGCTCTTCGAGAAGCGTGCCAAGGGCCTCTACCACAACACCGCCGTGGTGATCGACGCCGACGGAAGCCTGCTCGGCAAGTACCGCAAGATGCACATCCCGGACGACCCGCGGTTCTACGAGAAGTTCTACTTCGCTCCCGGCGACCTCGGCTTCCAGGCGTTCGACACCCGCTTCGGCCGCATCGGGACGCTCATCTGCTGGGACCAATGGTATCCGGAAGCCGCGCGGCTCACTGCGCTGCAGGGCGCGGACATCCTGTTCTACCCGACGGCCATCGGGACGTGGCTGGGCGAGATGGAGTACAAGCCGTCGCAGCACGAGGCCTGGCACACCGTGCAGCGCAGCCACGCCGTGGCGAACGGCTGCTTCGTCGTCGCCGTGAACCGCGTCGGCCGCGAGGGCGAACTGGATTTCTGGGGCCACTCGTTCGTTGCGCGCCCCATGGGCATCGTGGCCGCCGAGGCTGGCGAAGGCGAAGAGGTCCTCGTCGTGGACTGCGATTTGCGCGAGATCGAGGCCGCGCGGCGGGGCTGGCCGTTCCTCCGCGACCGCCGCGTGGATGCCTACGAGGGATTGCTCAAGCGATATTTGGACTGACGTCTTCGGCGTCTTCGGCGGATTAGGTCGCGTTCCAGCTGCGCCAACCGCCGAACACGCCGAATTCCCAAGCCTCAGTGCAGCCCGGTTTCCGCCGCACTCGTCGGGTACGAGCGCATGGGCCCTACTTCGCCGGCAACGTCCGCACGAACCGACGCGCCCGCGCCACCCAGCGCGCAACGTCCTCGTCCTCGGGCAGCTGCTCCTGCGCAACCAGAACCCAGCCTTTCATCGGCGCCTTGCCTGGGTCGAACGGCCGGACGCCGGGCTCGCTTGCCACCGCCTTGTGCGCGTCCGGGCCAATGCGCGCGATGAGCTCGTCTCCCATCACGCCGACGACGAGGTTGCCGTTTTCCATCCAACCGACACCGCCGAACATCTTCCGCTCGATCGCCTCCGGCATGAGGTCGCGAACCCTGTCCGCCAGCCTGTCGTAGGCCACGCCAAAGCCACGCGCCGCGCGTTCTTGGGGCTTGGCAGGGCCAGGGTCGATTCCGGCGTCTTCAAGAGCCTCAGGAGAATGGATGCCCATGCAACAGGTGGCCTTCTTCCCGTTGCGGGGCCCCGTCCCGACGCCGCGCGAACTCGGCTTCCGCATGCCCGCGGGGTGGGAGCTGCAGGAGTCCGTCTGGCACGTCTGGCCCCGCGACCCGCTCACCTGGCCCGGCCGCGTCGGCAAGGCGCGCGAGTCGTTCATCAAGGCCATCCAGGCCGTGACGTCGTACCAGCGCGTGGACCTCGTCGTGCACCCCGACCTCATGGCCGAGGCGCAGGGCCGGCTCGAGTACGCCGGCGTCAAGAACGTGCGCTACCACGCCGTGGACCACCAGGATTCCTGGATCCGCGACTACGGGCCGCTCTACCTCACGAAGGGGACACCCGAGAGGCGGGAGCGCATGGCCGTGAAGTTCCAGTTCAACGCCTGGGGCAACAAGTACGAGTCGCTCCTGAAGGACCGCACCGTCGTGCCGCAGCTCGGCGCCGCAGTCTCCGCACCCATGCAGGAGGTCGCCATGGTCCTCGAGGGCGGCAGCATCGACCAGGACGGGCAGGGTACGGCGCTCACGACGAAGCAGTGCCTCCTCAACCCCAACCGCAACCCGGACATGAGTGCCCAGGACATCGAGCGCCACCTCGAGGAGTACCTGAACGTGAAGAAGCTCCTCTGGCTCGGCGAGGGCATCCAAGGCGACGACACCGACGGCCACGTGGACGACATCGCGAGGTTCTGCGCCCCCACGCTCGTTGCCGCCTGCGTCGAGGAGGACCGCGGCCACCCCAACTTCCAGGCCTTGGACGACAACCTGCACCTCCTCAAGACCACACCTGACTCGCACAAGCGGCCGCTGCGGGTCGTGGAACTCCCCATGCCGCGCGACATCCTCGACGACGAGGGCAAGGTCCTGCCGGCAAGCCACGCGAACTTCCTCATCACGAACGGTGTCGTCCTCATGCCGACCTTCGGCGGCCCCACGGACGCCATCGCCAAGGCGCGCCTGCAGCAGTGCTTCAAGGACCGCGTCGTCGTCGGCCTCGACTGCCGCGACCTCGTCTGGGGCATGGGCGGAATCCACTGCCTGAGCCAGCAGATGCCTGCGGGCAAACCGGCCGAGCAGGTTTGATTCCGAATCGAAGCTGAAGCATCTGGGACCGTTATGTTCGCCGCCCAGGTCACGCCTTCAAAGGCAGCTTCCGTGCAATCTGTGTCGAGCGGAGCGAACAGCGGCTACACCGTCACCGGCAACGGCTTCGGGACCTTGATGCCGTGCTTGCCCGCGATCTGCCAGAACACTTCGGGAGAGACGCCCTTATTGTCGCGGTCCCACTGCCGGTACGCCGCGATGAAGTCGCGCACGTACTCCTTCGTGTGCGCCTCCGTGAACGTCTTGATGTCGTTGGCGATCCCGACGAGCTGCTCCTTCGACGCCGCGATGCCGGCTTCGTTGAGGCGCGCCTCGACGGCCCGCGTGCCGGTGTGCTTGCCGAAGACGAAGCGGCGGCGGCGGCCCAGCTCCTCGACCTGCATCGGCTCGTACGTGAGGGTGTTCTTGATCACACCGTCCGTGTGGATGCCGGACTCGTGCGTGAAGGCGTTGTAGCCCACGATGGCCTTGTTGAAGGCGACAGGGACGCCCGCGACCTCCTCGACGCGGCGCGACAGGGCGTAGAGCGCCTTCTTGTCGATGTGCGTATCGACATGGTAGAGCTCCTCCAGCGCCATGACGAGCTCCTCGAAGGACGCGTTTCCGGCGCGTTCGCCAATGCCGTTCACGGTCGTGTTCACGCAAGGGATGCCATGCTCGAGGGCGGTGAGCGAGTTCGCGACGGCCATGCCGAAGTCGTTGTGGATGTGGACGCCGTACTCGACCTTGGGGCGGTTCACGCGCTTCACGGTCTCGTCCAGCCACCAGGCGAACGTGCTCGGCGTCATGACCCCCACCGTGTCGCAGAAGAGGACGCGCTCGGCGCCGGCGTCGATGGCGGCCTGGTAGATCTGCGCCACGAAGCCCATGTCGGCGCGCACCGTGTCCTCGGTGACGAACGTGACCTTGAGGCCGTGGTCCTTGGCGTACTGCACGGAATCGACGGCCTTCTCGATGGCCTGCTCGTGCGTGAGGTTGAGCTTGTGGCGCAGGTGCACTTCGCTGGCTGCGATGAAGGCCGCGACCTCGCTTGCGTCCGACTGGATGACGGCGTCGATGTCGGAGCGGACCGTGCGTGCGGCGCCGAGCACCTTGGCGTCGAGGCCCTCCGCCGCGATGGCTTTCACGGCCTTGAGCTCGTTGGGAGAGATGGCGGGGATGCCGACGTTCATGACGTCCACGCCGGCGGCGGAGACGAGGCGCGCGATCTCGACCTTCTCCTCCAGCGTGTAGTACACGCCGGGCGTCTGCTCGCCGTCGCGCAGTGTCTCGTCCCACCAGACGATGCGCTTGGGCCAGCGCCGCGGCGGCGAGCCCTTCACGTGGAAATTCTCGACCAGCAGATCTTGGACGGGGGGATTCGCGGGCGAACCCCTGGCCGCTTGCCCGTTCGGCCCAGCCATGGTAGCCGCGGCTACGGAACTCTGCCTCTAAAGGATTGGGGGATGGAAAACCCGAGCCGAGATGTGGTAGTGTCCGGTCAGGCAGGAGCGAATTTCACGCCGTAGCGCCACGCGCCCTGCGTGCGGAACAGGCGGCGCAGCACGGGTCGGACCTCGGCACCGGTCGCCGGAGCTCCGGTCCCTGTCCAGAGCCCGACGGTCCGGTGTGGCCCCGACTCCACGAGGACGACATGATACGCACCGACTGCGTCCTGCAGCCGCAGGAACTCGGCGGGTGCCGCGCCGGCGCCGATCGTCGTCCACGTGCGCACGCGGCCGGCGCCGAGCCGCATCCGTTGCGCCGTCACCTCCTCGTGCCGCGCCGCCGTGACGAAGGCGCCGAGCGGGAAGTCGGCTTCCGTGTCCGGCCCGTCGCGGGCGAGGCGGACCTTCTGCCAAGCGGCCTCCGGCAAAGCAGGTGCGGCGGCATGGATCCGTTTCGCCTCGTCCTCGACGTCGGGCGCCGGGCCGGACCCGTGGACGCAGACACTTGGGCCGAGCGTCGTCGGGATGGGCTGCAGCGAAAGGGCCGCATCGACGGACGCGACGAGGCCTGTCCCCTGCCACCACCACGCGGGAAGCGGGATGCCGACCGGCGCCACCCCGGTTCCCGGTCCGAGCCGGGCCGCGCGCATGGCCTCCCAGGCGAGAGTCACCTCGTCCTCGTCGAAGTGGAACGCCATCTTCTGGCCGCGGCGGTGGCTCGGCATCGCGACGTGGATCAAGCGCCGGCCTCCCAGACGTGCACCGCACAGGTGGCGCCGGAGCCGCCGACGTTGTGCGTGAGTGCCGACGTCGCCTCCTTCACCGTGCGCCCCCCGGCGAGGCCGTTGAACTGCTCGAACACCTCGACGGCCTGGCCGGCACCGGTGGCGCCGAGCGGGTGGCCCTTCGCCTTCAGGCCGCCCGACGGATTCACGACCGGAAGGTCGCCGCCATGGCTGGTGCGGCCCGCGGCGGAGGCGGGTCCACCTTGGCCTCGTGCCACGAAGCCCAGGTCCTCCAGGGCCATCACTTCGGCGATCGTGAAGCAGTCGTGCACCTCGGCGAAGTCCAGGTCCATGAGCGACCGGCCCGCCTGCGTGAGGGCCGTGTTGGCCGCCCGCGTCGTGGCAGGCATGGCCGTGAGCTCGGCGCGGTCGTGCAGCGCCAACGTGTCGGTCGCGGCACCCGAGCCTGCAAGCCAGATGGGATTCTTCGTGAATTCCGGGACGCGCTCCTCGGCCACGAGAAGGATGGCAGCGGCGCCGTCGGTCGTGGAGCAGCAGTCGTAGAGACCGAGCGGGTCGGCGACCATGGGGGCCGCGAGCGCCTTCTCCAGCGTCGTCTCTTTCTGGAATTGCGCGTGCGGGTTCGCGGCGCCGTTGCGGTGGTTCTTCACGGCCACACTTGCCAGGTGCTCGCGCGTCGTGCCGTAGCGCTCCATGTGGGCCCGCGCCATCATGGCGTACACACCCGGGAACGTGAGGCCGCTTGCGCGCTCCACCTCCGTGTCGCCGGACACGCCGAGCCAGTAGCCGCGGTGGGCCTTGGAGAACGGGTTCATCGCCTCGACGCCCGCCGCAAGTGCCACGTCGATGGCGCCCGACCGGATGGCGAGGAAGGCGTCGCGGATGGCGAACCCCGAGCTTGCGCATGCGTTCTCGACGCGGTGCGCGGCATTGCCTTGGCTTGGCGTCCCCTGCAGGAAGAGGGCCGCCGAGTTGCCGGGCTGGTGGCCGCCGAAGCCGACGGTGCCGATCCACGCCTCGTCCACCTTGCCGTTCCACCCGGTCGCGCGGCCTGCCAATTCGCGCCAGGCCTCGTCGAAGAGTGCCCGGGGCGTTGCCTCCGGGCGGCTGCCGAAACGGCTCATGCCGGCGGCCACCATGGCAACACGGCGCATGCGGCGCGCGACGGTAGCGGGCCTTGAAAAACAACCCCTTGCCGCCCAGCGATAGGCTGAAGCGGCCGACCCGTCTGGGCGCCGGCGTGGCAGCAGCAGCCAAGTTCGTGGGCGCGATCCTTGTCGTGGTCGGCGTCATCCTCCTCGTGGCAGGCCTCGCGGCCGCGGCATACGGCCTCAACGACGCCAACGAACAGCGCCATGAGGTCCTGCGCAACCAGCACCGCGAAGAGACGGACCAGGCCGCCATGACGGTCGGCGCTGCGGCCGCGGCCGGCGGCCTCGTGCTGTTCCTCGCCGGCCTCATCACGCTCGTGGCGAGCCGCTCCAGGCCCGTGGCTGCTCCAGCCGCTCCGGCTGCCGCTCGGGGCGGCAAGTCGGCGGCACCGTCGCCGCCGCCCTCTCCGCCCGACGCGGCGCGCCGCAACGCGGCCCTGGCGGGGACGATCGGCTTCGTCCTCGTGGCACTGCTCGTTGCAGGCATCTTCTACTTCCGTTCAGGAGGCGACCCGCGGTTCTTCAGCAGCTCTGGTTCCGGCCCGGAGGTGGTCCTGAACGAGACCCACGACGGCACGGTGCAGGGCTTCTCGTTCGGAGCCGCGGGGGCGCCGGCCATGAATTTCGGCGACAACGCCGGCGACTTCGTGGTGCCTGCCAACGCGACTTCGTGCACGGTCGCCCTCGACTGGACGCCTGCGACGCCTGGCGGGGCCGACGCACTCACGCTGCAGGTGACGCGAGGCGGCGAGACCGTGGGGACGCAGTCCGGCGGCCCCGGCATCGTGCTGCAGCTGGCCGGGGACGGGATGGCGGGGGCGAAGCACCATTACACGGTGTTCCCGGCCGGCAACGCAAGCGTCGTGTCGCAGGGTTTCCGTCTCCGCGTCGGCTGCATCGGCGCGTGACGCCAGGGCTTTGAGCGCGGGCGCCGTCGGGAGCCTGTGGCGGCGCGCGAAGGCATCTCGGGACGGCACGCGGTGCTGCAGGCCCTCCGTTCCGGCCGGGAGGTCCACTCGGTGCTCGTGCGCAAGGAATCCGGGGAGGACCCGGCGCTGCGCCCCATCCAGGATGAGGCGGCGCGGCGCGGCCTCACGATCCGCTACGTGACGGAGGGCGACCTCGTGCGCACGGTGGGTGGGTCGGGGCAAGGCGTGGGAGCGCTGGTGGCGCCGCTTGCCGAGCATTCCGCCAAGGACCTCGTCCTCTTGGCGCGGGCCCAGGGCGAAGAGCCGTTCCTGGTGGCCGCCGACGGCATCGAGGACCCGCAGAACCTCGGCGCCCTCGCCCGCTCGGCCCTCCTCGCCGGAGCGCACGGCCTCATCGTCCCGGAGCGCGGCACGGCCGGCATCGGCGCCGGCGCCATGAAGGCCGCAAGCGGCGCCTTCAGCCTGCTGCCCGTGGCGCGGGTGGCGAGCCTGCCCACGGCCCTTGCCAACCTCCGGCGCGAAGGCGTCTGGATCCTCGGCGCGGACGCCAACGGCGGCAAGGCGCCCTGGAAACTGCGCCTCACCGGCGCCGTTTGCCTGGTGCTCGGTTCGGAGCACGACGGCCTGTCGCAGCAGACGCTCGATGCTCTCGACGAACGTGTGTGCGTGCCCACACCGGGAGGCGACCTGTCTCTCAACGTGAGCGCCGCCGCGGCAGCCATCCTGTTCGAACGGGTCCGCCAGGCCGAGGCGAAGCGCACCTGACCCTGGCGGCTGGCGCTATATAGAATATGGAGCCATGCCCTATCCACCGTTGGGGGCAGTAGGCGACATGGAACTCCGAAAACTGCAGGTCACGGGCGGCTCGACGCACGTCGTGAGCCTGCCCAAGAAGTGGATCGACCGCAACCGCCTCGGCCGCAGCCAGACCATCGCCATCCACGAGGAGCCCGACGGGTCGCTCCTCCTCATGCCGCACGGCGAGGGCAAGTCGGAGGCGCGCTCCATCACGGTGGAACTCCCGGATTCGCCGCAGAACGAGGAGGTCGTGCGCCGGCTCGTGGGCGCCTACCTTGCCGGCGCGGACGAGATGCACGTGACGTCGGCGGGCCGCCTCGAGCCGCGCGTGCGCCAAACCGTCCGCGACGTGAGCCGCGCCTTGGTGGGCGTCGAGATCGTGGAGGAGAGCGCCAACGGCATGGTGCTGCAGGACCTCGTCGGTGTGGCCGACATGGACCTGCGCAAGACCCTCACGCGCATGCAGAGGATCGCCCGCCTCATGTACGACGACGCGTGCAAGGCGCTCGAAGCGCGCGACGCGGGGCTTGCGGCCGAGGTACGCAAGCGCGACGACGAGCTCGACCGCCTGCTCTGGATGGTCTCCAAGCAGATGCACGCCCTCCTGGAGCAGCCGCGCCTGGCCGCCCGCCTCTCCGCCCGGCCCGCCGAAGCGCTGAACCTCTTCCTTGCCGCCCGCAGCCTGGAACGGATGGGCGACCACGCTGCCAAGATCTGCACGAACCTCGTCGCCCTGGACGGCCACAAGATCCCCGCCGCGGTCCTGGCGGCCATCCTTCGCCAAGCCGTTGCGGTGCGCACGATCTGGGACGATGCGTTCAGTTCCCTGAAGCGCCCCGACTTCACGCAGGCGAGCCGTGCCGCCGACGTCGGCGAGGCGGCCAGCAAGTGGCGCGCCGAGTTCCCCAACCTCGTGCGCGGGCTCCCGCCCGAGACGGTGGGGCCGCTCACACTTGTCGCCGACTCCATCGACCGCACGCGCGGCTACGCGATCGACATCGCGGAGACTGCGATGAACCAGACGTACCAGCAGCTTGCCTAGGGTTCGACGCGTTCACTCGGCGGCCGGCGTCTCGTCGTCGCCGTCGTCCGCATCGCCGCTTGGCTCGTTCACGCCCAAAGCACCCTGCGCGTTCACGAACAAGCAGGGCCCGAGGTCCTCCAGCTTGAGCTCGCCGTCCTGCTTGCGGCCCGCCATGAGTTGGCACCGCGTGACGCCGACGGGGGCGATGAAGTGGCCGCCTTCCTTGAGCTGCTGCGACAGCGCCGCGGGGATCTCGGGGATGGCGCAGGTCACGTACACCGAAT
>JBHEMF010000005.1:0-15751 GCA_046352665.1 Thermoplasmatota archaeon | reverse complement strand
CGCCTGCAGGGCGTAGGTGCTGGCCAGGGTGGCGACGCGCTGCAGCGGGTGCGCCAGCGCCTTCTCCAGGCGGAAGGGGAGCGGCACCATGAAGAGCAGGAAGGCCAGCGCCGGCCAGGACCAGCGCAGGGCGGTCCGGCCGCCGGCCAGGGCGGCGCCTCGACGCCCGCGTCCTGCCCCTTCGACCCCCCCTTGCCGCGGCAGCCGGCGGCGACGAGCATGCAGAGGAACGCACCGGAGGGGATCGCGTACCAGGGTACGAAGAACGGCCGCATGGCAAGCGATGCGAGGATGGGAAGGGCGATGGGGATGGCGAGTGCCGCCACGACCGCGATGCCGGCGCGGCGCGGTTCCGGCGAGATGGACGCTGAAGTGACCGAACTGGGCCAGAGCATGCGGAGGGCGCCCCAACCGGCCACGGCGAAGACGACGGGTGTTGCGACGCGCACGAACCAAGGGTCGCCGTAATGGATGCCGAAGCTCCAGCCGATGGAGGCGAACGTCCACCAGGAGAAGCCGGGGATCCAGAAGCCCTGTGCCACGACGCGGGCGCGCTCCACGAAGACGGGCGTCCAGGGCAGGAACGTGAGCACCGCGACGCCCGCGAGCGCAGCGAAGCGCAGGAGGGTCCGGCGCCGGGCCGCCACCTCCTGCGGACCCAGCACCCAGACGAGCACGGCCTGCGCGGCAAGGTAGAGGAAGCCGAAGACGTGGCTGTAGAGCATCACGGCCGTGGCCGCGACGTAGAGCGCCTGGTCGCCGCGTCGGCCGGAGCGTAGCCAGCGCACGAGGGCGAGGTACGACGCCAGGGTCGCAAGCGTGAACAGGGCGTACGTGCGCGCCGTCTGGCTGTAGTGCAACTGGATGCCCGAGAGGCCGAAGAGGACCGTGGCAAGGAGCGCCGGCCGGGGTGCCAGGAACCGCAGCGAAAGATAGTAGCAGGCCCATACCGCGAGCGCCCCGAAGACGGCGGACGGGAAACGCAACGCCCATTCCGAGGTCCCCGCCGCGGCCGTCCAGCAGTGCATGAGGAGGTTGTAGAGCGGCGGCGTCTGCTCCAGCGGCCCCACGATCTGCGCCGCCGTGAGCCGGGCGGCGTGGAACGTGAACGCCTCATCGACCCAGACGCTCTGCCGCCCCAGCCACACGAGGTGCAGGGCGAACGCCGCAACGGCCAGCCATGCCCCCCTGCCAAACCGCAACGCGCTCGCGAGGAGAGCCGGCTTGAGAAAGGCTCTGCTGCTATTCCGCGTCGCCGCCGTGCAGCGGACCTTTTAACAAGTCCCGCTCTGGAACGCGCAAGGGCGATTGGCCTAGCTCGGTCATGGCAGCGGACTTTTAATCCGCCGGTCGGGGGTTCGAATCCCTCATCGCCCGTTGCAGAGCCAGCGGAGCTACGCTCTGCAACGGCCGAGCGCCGAAGGCGCGAGGTATCCCTGAGGCCGTCGTCAGACGGCCTTGGGGTCCGCACTGACGCGCAGCAGCGCGGCGGTGGACACGGCGAAAATCGCCAGGAAGTTTGCCCGCAAATTCCTGCACGGGCAAACTTCCGACACTATCCCTCAGCGTGGCGGATTTTCGCGGTCGTTTCTCGTGGCGGGTTTGCGGGCGAACCCAAATGGGGCCTCACGAGGAGACACTCAGGTGCTCTTGACGGTTTCCTCAAGAAATCCGCAATCACGAGCGCGAGGTCGTTCGGGCGCTGTCCTTTGGAAGTTGTCCCCCCGTCCGCGGATGGCGTGGCAAGCGCCAAGAAGCGGTGGCCCATAGACCCCGCGATGATTTGGGGGGAATGGAGTCATGCCCTGTTCCTGACGGCTGTATTGCTCGCTGGCTGCGCGCATCAAGACCCGACGCCCTTGCACAGCCCTTCGACGGGGCCTGCCGTCGCGCCGCTAGCATTCGGCGAGCCCAGGTCCGTCATCACTGGATGTTGTCGCTACGAGCCCACGGTCGCCGTGGATGGCGCCGGGCGCATCTTTGTGACCGTCGGAAGCACCGCCGTGACCTCCGGATCGGCCGACACAGCGGTCTCCGCCGACGAGGGCGCGACCTGGAAGCTGGTGCAGGCTCCGCCGCTTCCAGATGGCGCGCCTGCCTTTGACCGGCAAGGCGATGGAGTTGTCCAGGCCAGCCCTTCAGGCCGCATGTACTTCAGCGCGCTCACGTTCAGCGGAGCCGGCGGCGCCGACGGCGTCCAAGTGGCCTGGACGGATGATGGCGGCTCGACGTGGACGAACGGTGCATACCAAAACCTGGGCCAGTCCGTCGTCGACCCGGATCGCCAGTGGCTCGCGTTCGGTCCGGGCAACACTGTGTACGCCACCTACCAACAGCCCTGCCATCAGGCTTGTTTGCCGCTGCATGCGGGACGGTGGATCGCCCACAGCGACGACGGCGGATCCCACTGGAGTCCTTGGAGCCAGTCTGGACCGGCGGGCGCGGCCTCCCCGTCCCAGGTTGGCGCCCCGGTCGTGGATCCCACAGGCCGGTTACTTGTGGCGGCGTGCACCGCCGGAACCGTCGCCGTCTACTCTTCCACTGACAAGGGGGTGACGTGGACCACGAAGGGCGCGTCCAGCCTCGCGTGCACCACGGGCGGAGGGCTGGACCTTCTCGGAGCCATGCTGGTTCGTTCGTGGCGGGACAGTTCCGCAAAGGCAACTTTCATTGCGTCGTCTGGGGACGAAGGCCAAGCGTGGGGATTGGCCCAGCGGTGGGGGAACGACTCCGTCGCGGGCTGGTGGACGAACGTCCGGCAGACGAACCTGACGCTAGCCTACTTCCACACCGACGGCGATTCGGTTTCCCTGCACGTCGCCAAGGGCGGCTTGAACGGGGTCAGCATGGATGCGGTCGTCACGAGCGGCCTCAGAGCACCGCCGGGGAGTAGCTCCCGCAACAACGCCAATACCGACTTTGCGACGCTTGCGACGCTGCCCAGCGGAAAGCTGGTCACGGCCTGGACCGACGTGAACACGGTCTTCGTGGCCGTTTCCAATGCTCAATGAACTGCTAAACCGATTCTCCCGCGCGCACCGATCGACTCGCGCCTCGTTTCGAACAACCCGAAGCGGCAGCTGCGACGGGCTCACTGCGTGACATACGTCCCACCCTCCGCCCGACTTTGCCCGCCCCTGCAACAGGAGAGACACCTATGGAATACGGGCAAACTAAGTAGACAATCCCTCACGAGGCGCCTTCGATGCGGTCGTTTCGCGGGGGCACTTTGCGGGCACACCCGCCCGCTTGGGGAGGTGAGACGCGGGGGAAGCGGGCGCAGGGTCAAGATGCTTGCGTCGCACTCCCGTCATCTGGAGCGGCGCGCCAAAAGCGCCGTGGCATCGTCCGGGCATCCCGCCTCCATGACGGCCTTGGCTAAGCCCGCCATCTGGTTGCCCGCTCCGACAATGGCCCTTCCGAGTTCATCGGCCCCGACGACGTCGTTCACCCCATCAGTGCACAAGAGAACGGCTTCCGGAGCTTGCCAGTCACCGGCGTGGCCCCGCAAGCCCGTCCAGCCGAGATGGTCCACCAGTCGGTTTGGGCTGGCGCGGTCCTGGGGTGACAGCGCCGCCACGCGGCCGTCCGCACCCAGAACGTACGCCTCCCCGTCTCCGACGCTTGCGATTTCCACACGAAGCGGACGAATGATGGCCAGGATTGCCGTGGATGCACCGCCCGTTTGCAGCACGTGAGAGTTCAATCGATGAAGCGCCTCCATGGCCGTGGTCGCTTCATCGACGGCGCGACGGGCATGAGCCGCTGCCGTCATCGATGCATACCGGGGCGCCGGTAGGCCTCCAACCCCATCAAAGACACCAAGCACGGGGGGGTCGCCGTCGCTGATGACTAGGGCGTCCTCCGTTTCCAGGTGGCGCCGCCCCGTCGCCTGGAAAGACCACACATCCCAGCCCGGGAGTCGGACGAAATGAGTCCGGACCTTCGGGTTCCAAAGCGGGCTCTGTCGCATCAAGCGCATCCGTCCCGCCTACGGGATAACGGCTTCCAGCCGGTTGGCTGGCGGTGGCCCTCCGTCTCCGTGCGCCATCCATCCGGGCCGCCAGTACCTATTTCCGCCGTCGTCGGGCTCCTTGAGCTAGGAATCCATGGCCGACCTGGCGCTGGGGATTGGCATCCTGACGATTGTGGCCGTCGTGTCTGGGATCATCCTTGCCGTCTTGGTGGTCTTGGCTGCCCCTCGGCGCGGTACAAACTGGGTGCTCGCAGCCCTCATCGCAGGAAACGCCGTCGAGACCCTGCCTGGGGTCTTCGGAACCTTCCTGGACGACCGCACTCTTGACTTCAACGCCTGGCTTTGGCTCATCGCCGGCGTCTTCAACACCGCGTTCGTGTACCTCCTCTTCCTCGGCTTCGCCCTTGACACTCCATGGACGCGTTGGCTCAAGTTGCGCTTTGTCCGCACGGGCCTCATCGCCATCATGCTCATCACGCCGCTCATTCCCTTTCTCTGGCCTCAACAGACACTGGTCGGGCCAGGCCAGCATGAAGCTGACATCGGCTGGGTCTGGGACCATGGCCCCATCTACGATGTCGCGCTGATGGTCTTCGTTGGGATGGCCCCCTTGGGAATCACGGCGGCCGTATCTGCCGTGCGGCGGGCAACCCGTGGCTCCCCGCAACGGAAGCGCGCCAAGGCCTACCTCGCGGCATTCCTCACGCAGGACATCGGATACGGGATGGTCCTCACGTACAACGTTTTCCAGCCCGCGGACACGAACGCCTTGAACCTAGGCAACACCCTGGTGACCTTGGCGTTCTGCGGGCTCGTCGCCACGGCACTATTGCGGACCCAGCTATTCGACTTCGAGCTCAAACTCAAGGCAGGCTTCGCCCGTGGCACCGTTCTTGCAGTCTTCCTTGGCGCGTTCGTGCTCGTCACGGCCTTGGCGGAACACTACGTCCAGCAGGGGGGCTTCATCGCGGGCGGCGCGACGGTCGCCATCCTACTCTTGCTCTTGAGTCCGATCCAGCGGACAGCCGAACGCGTCTCACAGCGCGTGTTCCCAAAGGCGACAGGCGATGCCGACTACGTCATGCGAAAGAAGACCGAAGTGTATCAGGATGCCCTGCACGAGGCACGCCTTGCCGACGCAACCCTGGACCCGTCGCGGAATTCCGCCCTTCGCGACCTCCGCCGCAGCCTGGGCCTATCCGACCGAGACCATCAAGTGCTGATGGCGACCCTCAATTCCGGCGCGCGAGGCATAGCCATCTCACCAGGAATCGTTGTTCTCGGCAAATACCGCGTCGAACGCGAACTGGGAGCCGGCGGTCAGGGTCGGGCCTTCTTGGCCGAAGACACACGGATGCACCGCAAGGTCGTGCTGAAGCGCATCGCCTCGGGCGGCATGTCGGCAACCCGGGAGGCCCGGACAACGGCACGCGTCGACCATCCGAACGTCGTGCGCGTCTACGACGTGGAAGACCTGGGCGGCGACGCCCTCATCGTGATGGAGTACGTGGACGGGGGTTCCTTGCGGGAACGCCTGACCACCGGTGGCCCTCTTGCCCCGGCCGCCCTGCACGTCGTGGCAAAGGACCTCTTGGCCGCTCTCCAGGCCGTCCACGATGCTGGCGCCGTGCACCGCGACGTCAAGCCTAGCAACGTGCTCTTGACGCGCGATGGCCGCGCAAAACTCTCGGACTTCGGCATCGCGCACGCCATGGATGGCGAATCGACCATGGGAGAAGGCGTGGCCGGCTCGGTGGCCTACATGTCGCCTGAGCAGGCCATGGGAAAGCGCGTCACGGCTGCAAGCGACCTCTACTCGGCGGCAGCGACCCTTTTCGAGGCCCGCTCGGGACGAGCCTTGGTCCAGCAGTCCGCTGGCGAAACAACCGTGCAGATGCAGATGCGCATCGGGACTGGTCGAACCCGCCCTGAAGGCATTCAGGCGCCAGCATGGGCCGAATGGTTTGGCCGCGCCCTGGCCCCCGCACCTCACGACCGATTCCCGACAGCAACCGCAATGGCGGCGGCGATGCCGAAGGAACCCCGACCGAAGAAGAGGCTCGCGGCCGTTGCGGCTCCGAGCACCTCGTAAGAGCCAACGACCATTTTGCTCACAAGTGATGGTCTCACTTGAGCGTCTGGTGCACCAAAAGGGGCGCGGGAGGACTTTCGTCAGCTCCTCGCTCAACGGGCCCCTGTTGCGGCGGCGACGTGGTCGATGACTCGCGCGCCGCAACGGCTTCCGCGGCTACGGTTGGCATCGTACACCACACCTCGCCGGAAATCTTCCCCGTCGCTGCGTAGGTGATCTGGTTGATCTCACCGTCTTCCAAGATCCATCCGCCCGTGACGCCCGCGAAGCCCTGCGTGCCCGACCCCTGCACGTAGGTGAGGTTGTCGTACCCGTTCTCGTAGCCAAGCTTGGTCGGGTCAGGGCTCGACACGAAGTGGCCTTTGTACGTGAAGGTCATCGAGCCGGATCCGCATCCAGGGATGGAGCCGGTGAAGACCTGGAACCCGTCAACGTCGGCCGAGGCCTGCAGGTCGGTGTTGTAGTGGAAGAAGCCGGTGTCCACGAGAGT
This sequence comes from Thermoplasmatota archaeon, assembly GCA_046352665.1. Taxonomy (GTDB): domain Archaea; phylum Thermoplasmatota; class E2; order JACPAO01; family JAHFTW01; genus JAHFTW01. Next base: position 9,193 of record JBHEMF010000005.1, on the reverse strand, counting down.
GCCATTGAGGTTGCCCGAGATCGGGAAGAGGATCTCGTGCGCGCCAGTTGTGCAGGCGTCGGTCGGATTCGCGGCCGAGGGCAAACCGCACACGTTGGAGTCCGGTGCGAGGGCGCCTGGCGTCCAGCCCGTGGCCACGATGTTGACCTTCGTCCCAGAATGGAAGGTTGGGGAGGGGGTTGGGTTGCACCAGACGGTTCCGGTGTACTTCACCTTCGCCTCGCCCGTGAAGGGATTGAGGGTTCCACGAAGGTCCAGGCGCGCGTCCACGACGCCCGCGAAGCCGGTCGTCTGCGAACCGGGCAGCAGTCTCCACGTGCCGTTTGCGGGCAGACTTCCTTGTTGCATCGGGTCGGGGGTGTTGCCTTCTGCGCCGTACTCCCGGAACGTCAGCGTGCCTGAGCCGCATCCCTTGATGGTTCCTGAGAACGTCTCGTCAGCCCAGAACTCAGCGGTGCCGTCGTTGTGGAAGTGGCCATGTCCGGTATCGGTATCAACGCCGGCGACGTCGCCCGTCATGTTGACGATCTCCGTGAAGTAGACCTCGCACTGCTGCTCGCTTGTGCGGTGCGCGCAGTCGACCTGGTCGTAGGTCAGGATGCCGGGCGAGTATGCGGATCCCGCGACTTGGAACGCTGTGGCCGTCTGCGGGGCCGCCGGATGCGGGACGGCGGACGGCCGGCAAATCACGCTGCCCGTGGTCTCCCCTTCGGCGGCGAACGTCACGGGGTTGATGTGGAACGTCATGAGGAGGTGGACGTCGACGACGCCGGCAAAGCCCGCCGTCTGCGACCCGGGGACCAAGGTGAGGTTGTCGAAGCCGTCGAGGTCGCCTTGGTGATCGGGGTTGGGCAATGCCGCTGCGCCGCCGACGTAGGTCATGCGCAGGACGCCGGAGCCGCAGCCCGCGATGGTGCCTGCAAAGACCTGGAGGCCAGCACCCGAGGCAGAGCCGTCCGCCGCGTATGCAAAGTGACCTGCATCCGTTTCGGTGCCGTTGAGCGTGCCCGTGAGCTGCACGAAGACGGTGGCGGACGTGTCGCACTGGGTGTTGGGGTTGGCGCCCAGCGGAGCGGGGCATCCTTCTTGGTCTGGCACGCTGCCCGGCGAGAAAACGTGCCCCGTCACGGGGATCGTCTCCAGGAGGTCCTGGTCCTGCGGGCCTAGGGTGTTAGAATCTGGGAGGGGCGGAGGGTTTGCGCATCCCGCTGCGATGACGGTGGCAAGGACTGCGGCGAGGGCGAGGGCCTTCATCGGGGCCGGAGCAGGGGTGGAAGGGCTTGAAGCATTCCAGTCGTCTGACTGGCGGTCGCACGACCCGCTCGAGGCGCTTCTTGGGGCGCCTCCAGAGGTTCCCGCGCCTCCCATGCATCCGGAGAGTAGGGTGATCGAAGCCAGCAAGGCGAGGGCAGGGTGGGCCGTCATCGCGAACGAGAACCGCCACCGCCTCATCATTATGGCCAGCCGGCTGGCTGGTGGTCATGCTCGGCAGCCGCAGGCAGACCTTCTAGCCGGCGGCGAAGACCAGAAGGGACCTGCCGACACCGACGACATCCCCAGGCTTGAGTGGCTTGGGCTGGGACTTGGGCAACAGCTCCCAGTTGACGGTGGTGCCGTTCTTGCTTGCGGGCAGGTCCTCGATGGCCCAGCCTGCAGCCTCGTTGCGCAGCACGCAGTTCTCAAGGCTCACGTATGGATCGTAGTCCAGGGAAACGTTGGCGTCTCGGCGGCGGCCTATGGTGACGGGTGTGCGACCAGTGCCCAGAGGGTAGGTTTTGCCTTCGTAGAGGCCATGGACCAGGACGAGGCGCGGGCCTTCGAGCGCCGCCTTTTCGGCTTCGGGCACGCCTATGGTGCCGGTCGTTTCCCCAAGCGAGCCCCTGCCGGCGAAGACAGTGGAGACCTTGCGGAGGTCTTCCGTGACGGCGTACACCTTCTGGCTATTGACGCTGTAGATGAGGGCTCCGCGGCTGCCCGGGTTTGCGTCCTCGACGCGGACCAAGTCGGCGTCGACCAGCTTGTCCAAGTGGGCTTGGATCGTCTGCTTGCTTGCCGAGCGCTGCGGATTCTCTCCCTTCTCCACGCGCAAGGGCGAGAGCCTGATGTCCGAGGCGATGTGAGGGAAGCGCAGGATGCGCAGGAGCTCCAATCGCGTCGGGTAGGCCAAGGCCGTCAGGAACTCGGCCAGGCGATGATAGTCCACTTCAGTTGCGGGCGACGGTTCCATGCCATTCCATGCGGGCGACGGACTTGAACGCATCTTGGACGGGCCGGAGGCCCAGAAGGGCAGATTGCCCGCCCTTCTGCGTGCGGGCAATCGATTGGAAACCGCGAACCGCGCCGGGCTTCGGAACGCGACATGTGAGGTGCGATGCAAGACTTTGCCCGTTCGACGTTCCAAAAGGGACATCTAATGGAATACGGGCAAACTAAGTAGATAATCCCTCATCGCCCGTCGCAGAGCAAGTCGGCGAGCGTAACGAGCCGCGCTCTGCAACGCCGAGCCCGAAGGAACGCCGGCCGTCGTCGGACGGCCTTGGGCTCCGCGCCGGCGCGCAGCAGCGCGACGGCGGTCGAACGCATCGCAGCGGAAGTTTGCCCGCAAATCTGCGTGGGCATCTTCCGACATTATTCCTCATCGCCCGCAATCTACGAAATTTGCCCGCAAGCGTCTATGGTCGGGCGTGGATGTTCCCGGCGGTAGCCGGCCCGGACGAAGAAAATAGGTTGCTACCCTTGAGGCGCTTCAATGGTCCGGAGCGGGTCTGCCTTGATTGCCTAGGATTCTTCGCCAATTTGCGGGCAACCTACGGATCTCCGGATCGGCAATGCACTCTACGCACCCGCGGCCGGCTCTCGATTCCATGGTCCCGCCAGCAACTATTTCCCGCCGCCGCGGGTTGAACTCCTGTGTCTGGGTTTCCGGTGACGGCAAGGGGCTTGCCTGCAAGGCATACGCTGTACGGGTTGCTGCCCGTCGCCACCCTCGCCATCGCGTTGGCACCCTCCGCGCTTGCGGTCTTCCAGGTGGGCCCGGTGCAGGCGCCGGCTGTCCTCATCCCCGAAGAGCCGGGGACGGTCGTCGCCGCCGCGTCGATACCCTGCCAGGACGCGGCACTGGCCGGCCATCCGGAATCCACCGCCCTTCGGGTCCGCAGCAGTGCATGGACCAATTACACCACGGTCAAGGCCTCGCCGCCTGCCACGGCCAGCGTCGACAAGTCCCCTTGCGTCACGGATCCCGCCGGCACGCTGCGATGGAACCAGACCTTTGGCCTCACCGACGATGGCGGCACCCCCGGAGGCGTGCCCATCCGGGTGACCGTCGAGATGGAGCTTCTTGATGCGGTGGCATACGGCGGGCACGGCACCGCCAACACCACGACCACGGCGAAGTGGCGCCCCAGGGTAGAGGCCACGGCCCGCGTGCAACCGGTCTCCCCGGGCGTGGTCTCTGTCGTCCTCAACGTGCAAAACCATGGCAACGCCGCCGCCTGGCTCGACATCGAGGTGGCCGACTCCGCTGCACTCGCCGCCCAAGGAGTATCCGCCGCCCCGCCGCAGCACTCCCTGGTCCGGTGGCAGCCCATCTCGTCATCGACCGTGGTCGCCTTCGACGTGCGGATGCCCAGTGACCTCTCGGTCGATCTTCGTCTTTGGCTGCACTACACGTCACCATACGACGTGGGCGAGCACCTGCCGGCCGCGCCGCTAGTGGTCCACATCGGATTGTCGCCGCAGCCCGTCGAGGCGCCATGGTCCGGCGTCGCCCTCATGGGCGTGCTCCTGGTGGCTACCGCCAGGGCCCGGCGAAAGTGAGGTTCCCGGCCCATACGCAAGTGGCCAAACTCGATGGCGGGTAACCGGAACGCTGCTTCAGTGCCCGCTCGTGTCCGTTTCGCCCGGATTGGCGTCCGGCCGGATCGGCAGGCCATGCTTGTTCAGGGGCCAGGATTCGTCCTTGGAATCCATGCCGACAGGAGGGCGCGGGGGCGGGAAGCCATTCCGTTGCCGGCAAGGGGCTGCGTCGTTTTCGCTACGTCGCGCACAGCTCGTGCGCGCCGGTGCGCTCCTGCGCGTCCGCCAGGAAGCTCGACTGCTGGCGGTTTGCGTCCTGGGCGCGGACGTCGGAGAAGGCGGTGCCGTCGGGGGCGATGAGGAGTATGAGGTGGTTCACGCGGCCGCAGTGCTTGGCGCGGTACGCGGCCTCGTCGATGGGGGCGTCGAAGCGGTACGCGCAGGTCTGCAGGTTGGGTTTCGTGTAACCTTGCAGCCCTACGAAGGCGCAATGCATCTCGGTGGCACCGGGGTAAGGCGGCGTGTCTGGGCAGGCCAGGCAGGCGCGGGCCTCCCAGCCGGTAGGGACGTCGTACGCGTCGATCGTGTATGGCGCGAGGTCGAGGATGGCGGGGGCGCTTGTTGCGCTCGCCGGCGTTTTTCCGGCGTGGGCGGAGCAGCCGGAGAGGAGGGCCGCGGTCGCCAACAGGAGAAGGACGCGCACGCTGGCGACGCTGCCCACCGGGATTCAAGGCGTGCGGTGACATCCAGGCCGGATCACAAGATTGGTCAGATTCTGCGATCGGACTACTTCCGCCGCGCGACGGATGCGACCATGAGTGCGAAGACCGCGACGACGAGGAGCGAACCCGCCACGGCAAGAAGCGGTGCCGTGGTTGTGTCGGCCGTCGCCGGTTTGCCGACGGCGGCGCCGCGGCCGCGGGCCTCGGACTCGGCAGCGGCTTCGCAGAGGCTTGCGCCTTCCTGCCGCGGGTCGGGGCTGAGGGGGCAGTCGTCGGAGACGTTCACCACACCGTCGCCGTCCATGTCCTCGTCGCAGGCGTCGCCGCGCATGTCGCCGTCGCGGTCGAGTTGGCTGCGGTTCGGCATGCCGGGGCAGTCGTCAGCGGCGTCGGGGACACCGTCGGCGTCGCGGTCGTGCGTCGTGCCATCCTGCACCTGGGGTGCCGCCGGGGCGGCGCCTTCGCACGGCGGGGCCGCGTCGCCGGGACCGCAAGGTGTCGTGTCGCAGGCGTCGCCGAGACCGTCGTGGTCGCTGTCGAGCTGCTCCTGGTCGGGGACGCTCGGGCACAGGTCGGCATGGTCCGCCACACCGTCCATGTCGCGGTCGGCGGCCTCGTCGCCCACGACGACGCGCGTGGTCGCGGTGGCTTCCTGGCCCCCTGCGTCGCGGATCGTGAGTGTGAGCACATAGACGCCGGGGCCTCCCGCCGTGAAGCCGGTCCGGCAGGACTGCGCGTCGGTGAACGCAGCACCTTCCCAACTGCACGTGTACGGGCCGCCCATCCCTTCCAAGCCTTGGCCTGCGACGTAGACGGCACCGCCCGGCATGCCGCGGTACGGGCCGCCGGGGTCCGCCTGCGGCAAGGGCGGTGGCTGCGGGGCGGGCGGCGGAGGAGGCGGTGGCGGAGGGGGCGGAGGCGGCGGTGGCGGCGGCGGTGGCGGCGCCGTCTGGCAAGTCACGTTGACGTCGTCGAGGACCGGGCCGACGTTGTCGCTTGACGCCGGCGGGGCGGGGTCCGTTCGGAAGGCAAGGACCCAGTAGCCCGGTGCAGCCACGACGGACGTGAAACTGTACGTCGTCCATGGGGACTGCGCAGGCAGCGCCGGCGACGTGTAGGTCGGGGTCGCGGGCTGGGCGGGCGGCATGGCGACGGGTTGGAAGAAGTAGGCGTGCACGAATTGGTTGCCGACGTTGCGCTGGTCGCCGGCGGCGCGGAACTGGATAGTGTACGTTCCCGCGGGCAGGTACATGGGCGAGGACTGGAAGAAGAAGGCAGCACTGTTCGAGGAGCCGTCGAGGTCCACGCCCTTGCCGTTCGTGGCCGCCGCGAAGCCGGCATAGGGCGCCGTGAAGGCGGGGTCCGCGCCGGACGTGTAGAAATCAACCGTGGCTGCTGGCAGGGCCAGCGGCACGCCCCACCAGAGGAAATCGGCCTTGTTGAGCTGCGCCGTCCCCGCGCCGGATGTCACCGTGTCCGCCTCGAAGCCGTCCACGAAGGCAGTGCCCGTGCAGGCTGGCACGACGGGCTCCGGCGGGCAGCCGAAACCGCGCGTGAGCTTCACGCAATCCAACTCGAAGTTGTCGAAGCTGCTGCCGGCCGTCATCGTATAAGTGAAGCGCAGCGTGTGCGTCCCGGCCGCCACCGTGACGGAAGGCGCAAGCGCCACGTCCGTCCATGTCGGGGCGCCGTTCTGGGTCAATGTGCCGGAGGCGCCGGGGCCGCCGTCCACGGTGACGGAGATGCTTGCCGTGCGCATCGCGACTTCGCCGCCGATCTGGCCGCGCGCGCCAAGGACCTGTGTCGCGTAGGGGAAATTCAGGCCGTTGAACTGGATCCAGCAGCCCCCGTGCGGCATGAACGCCTTGAACCCGCCCGAGGCGGAGCCGTCGGCCATGGCGCTCGTGTGCTCGCCGTCGCCGTCGGGGTCGCAGTTGACCGCGTCGGGTACGCTGTACCGTTCTGCCTGCAGGACGCCCGAGCGGGAGAAGGCTCCGGCTGGCTGCCCGTTGGCGACGATGTCGTGGCCGGAGGAAGGCATCGCCGCAAGCCCGGCCGCGAGTATCGCCGCGGCGACAGCGGCACCTCGCATACCTGGTCCGACCACGCCCGCCGACCCCTCTGGCCGCCCTTAAAGGCTTGTGGTCAAGTGGCCGGCCACCGCCAGGAAGGGCGGGTTGGCGCAAGGCGGCGTCGCTTTCCGAACAGTCATGAGGCGGCCCCGCCATCGCCCCGCATGCCTGCCAAACGCAAGGCAAAGCTCACCAAGAAGCAGCTCGCCCAGCGCAAGTACGCCGCACGCATGAAGGGAGTCCGCAAGCGCGCCAAGAAGGCGGCGGGCGGGAAGGGCCGCGTGGCAAAGCGGGGTGCTGCCTCCGCCATGCGCCGGCATCTGGGCCTGAAAGCCGGAAAGTGACCGCTCATCCGATGAACGTGTCGTTGGGCCACGGCAGGGCGGGCGGGACACTCTTGTCCTCAGGGTGGAACCGGAGGATGTAGGCGCCGGAGTCCCCGTCGTAGGCAAGAAGCGTGCCGTCGCCGAGGTCGAGGACCTCCTCAACGCTCGGCGTGTTGCTGCGCGCAACCGGGGGCGACGACGGCTCGATGTCCGGGAGGTAAACGCCCACCGTCGGCAGGTCCGGCCAGTTGGACATGCGCGCGTCCACGGCCCAGACGCCCGAGTGGTATGCCGACACGCAGAGCGTGTCGTTCACGAGGATCGGGTAGTGCGTGCTGAACGCGAGCCCCATGCTGCCGGGCCAGATGACGTCCACGGGCAGCGTCCAGCGGGCGCGAGGGATGGGGTGCGTTGGGTCCGTCACGTCCAGGATGGCGATCTGTCCCGACGGCCGGGCGCTGGGGCGGCCGACGACCTCCTGGCCCACCACTAGGTAGTGGTGGCCGAGGCGCAGCCCATCGACGGGCCGGACGGAGTGGATGTGGCCGGTGCTCTGCGTCGGGTCGCCCCCCGGAACGGCGCCCCAGGACGAGAGCGGGGTCACCTGCCCGGGCAGGCCGTCGGGTGCCATGGCGTTGGCCTTGTCGAGGCGGACGATGTGCATGCCGCCGTCCCAGTCGGCAAGGTATGCCACGGTCTGGTTGGTGAGCGGGTGCAGCTCCACCGTCGCGTCCGTGTGGCCGTTGGAGAGGTAGAGGTTCGACGGGTCGAGGTGCGTCTGGTCGCTTGGGACGTAGAACGCGTACGGCTTCAAGCGCGGGCCGGCCTGCGTCTCCTCCACCGTGAGGAAGTCGTAGTGCGACATGAGGTTCCCGTAGCGCGGCACCGGCTGGCATGGGACGCTCGGCGTCTGCGGCGTGCCAGGAGGCGGGATGCCGCCGAAGCCGGGGACGGTGCAGGGGACCGCCATGAGGCCCGAGGTCGCGACCCAGCGAGTGCCGCCGACCATGGCCGTGCTGATGGAGTGCACGTTGCGGCCGGCGGGGTACTCGAAGAAGTCCGCCACGACGGGGTTCGTCGGGTCCTTCAGGTCCACGAGGAGCGAGCCGTACCCGTACGGGACGCGGTCCACGTTGGAGCCGACGGGGAACGTGCCGCAGGGTGTCCGCCACTGGGCATGGAACGGCACCCAGTCGGCGGTGCCGGCGGGCTTGTCCATGGCGAAGTCCGGGTTCACGGCGATGACGGCGTAGCGGGCGTCCGCGAAGATGGCGTTGTCGTAGGTGAAGGCGAACGGGAGCACGAGTTCGCCCAGCACCTCGGGCTTGGCGCGGTCGGTGACGTCCACCACGGTGAGGCCGACGTCCGTCGAGTGCGAGTCGGTGGTCGCGATCTGGCGCGGGCCGGACGAGACGTCGCCGCAGGCGGTGGCGCCGGCCGCGGTGCCGAAGTAGGTGCTGTTGAGCTCGACGTGGCCCACGACCTCGAAGTTGGGCGTCGAGAGCCCCTTGTGCAGGCTGCGGTTCGAGTGGTCGTGGCTCGGGATGCGGCCGGTGGCGTCGGGGTCGGCGTTGCCGAAGACGGCGCGCAGCGCCCAGGCCGGCTCGCGCTCTGCCACGGGTGTGGCGCCGGCATCGTCCTTGGGAGTCTGCAGGCAGCCTGCCAGGATGGCGAAGGTCAGGGTGGCGCACAACGCCAGCGCGGGGATAGGCCTCATCACCGGCGGCTGTCCGTGCACGGCTTTAGGTTTTGCGACGGCGGGACCGCCAGCCGAAGCGTGAAATACCACGCCCTTGTCGCAAGCCCGCATGGGCGAAGTTCTCCTGAAGTACCGCGTCATGCCCGAGGACGTCTCGACCGACATGGCCCAGCTCGAGAAGGCCGTCGCGGCAGCGCTCCCGAAGGGGATTGCCCGCGTCTCCAAGGCCGAGGCGCGCCCGTTCGCCTTCGGCATGAAGGCGCTGCACGTCTCCATCGTGGTCCAGGACGAGGAGGGCAACAACGACAAGGTCGAGGCGGCCCTCATGGCGGTGCCGGGCGCCCAGGGCGCCGAGCTTCTCGACATGGGCCGGTTGATGTGAGTCGGTGAAGTCTTCCGAGCCGCCGGCGAGGATGGCTTCACCGACGCCCAATGCTTTCGGCGCCGCAGCGCCGAATGCTTTGGACCTCTGCTTCTCGCGAGCGCGCGAGCCAAGCGTTCGACATGGGCCGGTTGATGTGAGTCGGTGAAGTCTTCCGAGCCGCCGGCGAGGATGGCTTCACCGACGCCCAATGC
>JBHEMF010000004.1:3804-15960 GCA_046352665.1 Thermoplasmatota archaeon | reverse complement strand
TCCAATTCGTGCGCCAGGTCGGGGGCGTGCCGCTCGTGGCGGAGGCGGACCTCGGCAAGGTGCAACCGACGCAAGGATGACCGTCACGCCACCGGCGGCAGGACCACGGCGGGCGCCGCCCATTGCTGCAACGACCAGAGGAACGGGTTCTCCTCAGGTCGCTTCACGTACGGCCGCGGCCCGATCAGGATGAGCAGGTCCTGCGCCCGCGTGAGGCTCACGTTGAGGCGGCGGTGGTCCTCGTGCGGCTTGGCCGGATGCGTCGTCGTGAGGTCGAAGAGGATGGCGCGCCGCTCGTTGCCCTGGAAGGCGTCCACGGTGGCGGCCGTCATGCGGGCAAGCGGTGCCAGCCGCGACTTGCCTGCGGCGACGGCTTCCTGGAACGCGGCGGCCTGGGCGCGGAACGGCGTGATGTAACCGACGTCCGCGGCGGTGAGGCCCTGCTTGAGGAGCTCCTGCGCGACCTTGAGGGCGAGGGCGACGTGGGTCGGGTTGGCACGCGACGTGCCCCTCTGCTCGGACTTGTTGCCTGGGACCTGCGACGTGTCGATCCACACGACGGGGCCCACTGCCTTCCCCAATATTTTCCAGGCGCTCCCGTTCGACGGGCGCCGTGACGAGACCTTGCCGCCATAGACGGCGTCGCGCGACCATCCGTAGATGGCAGGGTCGCAGCGGAACTGCTCGTCGAGCAGGACGGCGAGGTCGGGCCTCATCATCTGCAGGAGCTCGAAGTGGCTGCGCCGGTGGTTCTCGTTGCGCTGCGCCGACCGGCCCCGCACGATGGGCGGCAACTGCAGCGGGTCGCCCACGAGGATGAGCCTCCGGCCGACGGCGGCGGCGACCGCCGTCTTGGGGAACGCGTTCATGCCCGCCTCGTCGATCACGACGGTGTCGAAGGGCCGCACCTCCTGGTTGTCCTGGTCCGCGGCAAGCAGGGCCGACGCGAGGGCGTCCAGCGTCATGGCGGCGATGGGATGGCGTTCCTGCAGCGTCTCGAAGAGCGGCCGGGCGTCCGGGTCCTCGGGGTCGGCACGGAAGCTTGCGATGCGCTTGTTGAGGTGCGCAACGTCGGGTGCGACGCGACCCGACTCGCCGAGACGCACCATCCTTGCGGCCAGTGCAGGCGCCGCGAGGAGCGTTTTGCGCAGCGCGTTGTCGATCGCGACGTGGGTGTGGCTGGCAAGGAGGACGGTGCGGTGGCGCCGCGCCTCCTCCTTCAGGATGCGCGCGATGACGGTCGTCTTGCCGGTGCCGGGCGGCCCCTGCACGAGTAGGATGCCATGCTCGGGCAGGTTCACGGCGGCACGCAACGCCTTGGCCTGTGCCGGCCGCAGTCCTGTCTCGTCGAGGCCGGCGACGGCGGCGTCGTTGCGGCGCGGCAGGCCGTCGGGGCGCTCCAGGTCGGCATAGGCGTCGGGAAAACGCCGGCGCACGACGAGGAACGCTTTGAGCAGGTTGCGGTAGAGGGCCGCGTTCGTCTGGGGGCGCAGGCTCACCTCGGCGCCGCTGCGCAGGTCGCCCCAGCGCTTGTCGTCGCTCTCCAACTGCAGGATGCCGCCGGCCTTCTGCACGACCTCGACGTAGGCGGAGTCGTCGTCGCCGCGCGCGTCCGGCAGGAAGCCCTCGACACGCGAGCCCGCCACCACCCAGCGTGGATCGCCATGCAGGACCTGCACGCGCACGACGGCGGTCCCTTTCACCCGTTCCGCCGACTGCACGGCGCAGCGCAGCTCCTTGCCTCCGCCTTCTTCCATCTCGGCTGCGATCTCCTCGCGGAGCGCCTTCACGTGCCCTTCGAAGTTCGGCACGCGGGCATCCACCACAGACGCGACGTCGAGGGCATGGCAGTCCGAGCAGCACTCCACCATGGACGTCCCGAAGCGAATGCGCCGTAAGGTGCCCCGGCCGCACGCGCCGCATCCCGTCACGTTCCGGTCCAGACCGCCTCTGCATAAGAGGGAAGTGGCGACCGGCACGCCCATGAAGCGCCCAGCCTTGGCCCGTCTGTGGCCGAGCCGCTGCGAGTCTCGCTGGACGCGGCGAAAGGCATCCTGACCCTGACACTCGCCCGCCCCGAGAAGAAGAACGCACTCGACCTTGAGATGCTGCGGCTCCTGCACGAAAGCCTCGAGCGCGCCCGTTTCGACCCGGAGGTCCGCGTCGTCGTTCTTGCGGCGCAAGGCGACGTCTTCTCCGCCGGCGGCGACATCGAGGTCATGCGCAAGCACGCAGGCGACGCCCAGGCAGCCCTCGCCAGATTGCGCGGCGGCATCAACAAGGTCGTGGCCTCCCTACACTCGTTGCCCAAACCCGTCCTCGCGCAGGTGCAAGGCAACGCCTACGGGGCGGGCGCGCTGCTTGCCTTCCAGTGCGACCTGGCCCTGGCGGCCGAGGAGGCGACCTTCAGCTTGAGCTTCCGCCACGTGGGCCTCATCCCCGACACGGGCGGAACCTGGCTCCTGCCGCGCCGCGTCGGACTGCAACGCGCCAAGCACCTCACTTGGACGGCGGCACCGTTCACGGCCGCGGACGCCGCGGCATGGGGCCTCATCCTGCGTGTCGTGCCCCAGACGCAACTGGAAGGCACCGTGAACCAGCTTGCGGCGTCGCTTGCCGACGGGCCGGCGTCCGCCATCGCGCTTGCCAAGCGCGCGTTCCACGAGAATCTTGGCGCCGGCATCGAGGACGCGCTCGACCGCGAGGCGCACTTGCAGACGCAGGCGTTCCTGACGGCTGAGCACGCCGAAGGCCGGGACGCGTTCTTCTCACGGCGGAAACCTGATTTTCGCAAGGGATAGCATGGATCCGACCGTGGACAAGGTGCGCAGCCGAGACGTCCCACGAACGCCCGAGGTCCTGCGGTTCGTCGCAGGGCGCCCCATCCGATGGGCGTTGGGAACCTTATGGAGCCTCTCCATCGTCATTGGCCTCCTGGAATTGAGGAGCCGCGTCCTGGATGGCTTAGGCTTACTAGGGCTTGGAATGCTGGGCTGGATTCTATGCAGGCTGGCCTCGGGAAGCTTTGCGATTGCACCGGATGCGCTCTACTTCCAATACGGGATTCCACGATGGAAACGCATTGCCTGGTCCCGCATCGCCAAAATCGAGGAGGGGTCGATGCGGGGCTGGACCACGCTCAAGCTGACCCTGGAGGATGGCAACCAAGTCTGGCGTCCCATCGCGGCCAGCAAGGTTGGGAAAACGAGGATGGCGCGTGCGATCTCTTGTTGGCAGCAGGCGCAGGCACTGCAAGACAAGGGCGTCGCGCACATGCACGGGTGACGCATCCAAGGCCTTCAAGTCCTGTCCCCATCCCGCCTCGTGGACGTGAAGACGGTCGCCGTCCTCGGCGCCGGCACCATGGGCGCAGGCATCGCCCAAGTCTGCGCGCAAGCGGGACTTGAGACGCGGCTCTTCGATGCCCAACCGGAGGCCCTCGAGCGCGGCAGTGCCCGCATCACGGATTTCTGGAGCAAAGGCATCTCCAAGGGCAAGACGACGGTGGAGCAGCGCGCCCTCTGGATGTCCCGCTTGCACCTGCGCAGCGACCTCGGCCCCGCCGTGCGCGACGTCGATCTCGTGATCGAAGCGGTGCCCGAGGAGATGAAACTGAAGCAGAAGGTCTTCGCGGACGTGGACCAACTTGCCCCACCGCATGCCCTGCTTGCCAGCAACACGAGCAGCCTCAGCGTCCACGACATCGCGAAGGCCACGAAGCGGCCGCACCGCGTCCTCGGGATGCACTTCTTCAATCCGGTGCCGCTCATGCCGCTCCTGGAGATCGTCCGCCACGCCGGCACCTCGCCCGAGGCCGTGCAGGAGGCGCAGGACGTCGGCGCCGTCCTTGGCAAGACCAGCGTCGTCGTGCGCGATTCACCGGGCTTCGCGACGAGCCGCCTCGGCATCGTGCTCGGCAACGAGGCGATGCGCATGCTCGAGGAAGGCGTCGCCTCCGCCCGCGACATCGACACGGCGATGCGCCTCGGCTACGGCCACCCGATGGGGCCGCTGGAATTGTCCGACCTCGTCGGCCTCGACGTCCGCCTCGGCATCAGCGACTACCTCAACCAGAAGCTCGGCCTCGACCGTTACGCGGCGCCGCCGCTCGTGCGCAAGCTCGTCGCGCGCGGGGAGCTCGGCAAGAAGACAGGGAAGGGCATCTACGACTGGTCGGATGGCACGCCGCGCGAGAGGCGGTTGCCGTGATCCCTATGCGAGAGGTGCGGGGGGTGGGGGGAGGGACGGAGTTGGGCGGGTCGCCGCACCGCTGGTATGCCCGTTGGCTCCACGACGAAGCAGACGGCATCCATTCCGAGGGGGCGGGTGAAGGTGAATCCTCTAGGTGCGCTAGTGAAGGTTCCACCCGCCCCACCGATTGCAAGGTCATCACCTATCCCGTGGAGCCGACGAGCATACCGGCACCCGGCTCTCCAAGCCGGATGTCCACCCCGCCCTCGTTTTTTCCCCCCCTTGGCCGCAGGAGCGTCGCATGACGTCCCTCGTCACGTCCCGCGACGAAGGTCGCGTCCGGATCCTGACGCTCGACCGCCCCGAAGCGCGCAATGCCCTGGATGCCGCCATCCGGCTCGACCTCATCGCGAACCTGCACGAGGCTGAGAACGACGACGCCATCGGCGCCGTCGTCCTCATGGGCGCGGGCTCGGCCTTCGCCGCCGGCGCCGACCTCAAGGAGCTCCTCGCCCGCACCCCCCTCGAGCAGCGCACGTTCCTTGAGCCGCCCCATATCTACTCCGTCATCGAAGGGCTGCGAAAACCCGTCATCGCCGCGATCAACGGCCACGCACTTGGTGCTGGGCTGGAGCTTGCGACGGCGTGCGACGTGCGGGTCTGCTCGGCCGAAGCCAGACTCGGCCAGCCCGAGGTGACGCTCGCCCTCATTCCAGGTGGCGGCGGCACGCAACGATTGGTCCGACTCGTTGGCCGCGGGGCGGCAGCCCGCCTGGTGCTGACGGGAGACGCGTTGACCGCCGACGAGGCGCTCCGCATCGGCCTCGTGGATTTCGTGGTGCCGCGCGAACGCGTCATGGCGAAGGCGGTCGAGGTCGCCGCCGCCATGGCGCGCCACGACCCCCATGCCGTCGCCGCCGCCAAGCGCGCCTTGCAGGCCGCCACGGAGATTCCCTACAAGGACGGACTCGTGAAGGAGATCGAGGAGTTCGTCCGCCTCCACGAGCGCGACGGCACGAAGGCACGCATCAAGGCGTTCCTGGAGAAGCGCTGACCGTGCCAGTCCGGGTCATCGACGCCCACGTCCACGTCAACCGCTTCGACCTCATGGCTGCAGGACCGAAGGCCGTCATCGCGCAGAACCCGACGTTCCCGCAGGTGGAGCGCTTCATGCGTGACCCGGACGCATTCGTGGCCCACCTGGACGCCGAAGGCATCGAGCAGGCTTGGCTCATCAACTACTGCGCCCGCGAGGTGATGGGTTACGGCTGGGAGGTGAACCCATGGGTAGCGCAATACGCTGCCGCCGCGCCGGAGCGGTTGGTCGCCGTCGGCGGCTACGACCCGGCACGCGACGGTGAAGGCGGGAAGGCCATCGACACGCTGCGCGAACTTGGCATACGTGCACTCAAGGTCCACCCCGTCCATCAGCGGTTCCCGGCCGACCTGCACCGGCAGCACTCCATCGCCGGTGGCCACATGGCGTCGGCTTACGAGCGGGCCGAGGAATTGCGGATGCCCGTCATCTTCCACACCGGCACCAGCATCTTCCCCGGCGCCGCCAACGAGTTCCAGCACGTTGCGCCCATTGCCGACGTGTGCGCCGATTTCCCGGACCTCGCGGTCATCCTGGCGCACGGCGGAAGGCCGAACGAGACGGCGGACGCCTTGGCAATCGTCGAGGACCATCCGAACGCGTGGCTGGAATTGAGCAGCATGCCCCCGAAACGCATCCCCGACTATTTCGGTGACCTCGAAACGTTGGCGGCCCGCTGCATCTGGGGCAGCGACTGGCCTGGCCCCAAAGTGCCCGGCATGCGCGCCAACGTCGATGCCTTCCTCGCGCTTGGCTTGTCGGAGCGGGCCAACCAACTCATCTTGCACGACAACGCGGCGCGGCTCATGGGCCGAGTCTAGCCACCGTTCGAGCGCTTCTTCTGGTCCTCTGCCAACGCCTGCCGCTTTCGTTCGGCCTTCTCGCGCGCCATGCGCTTGATCAGGGACTCGCGGTTGGGGTCGTCGCGCAGGTCGCGCACGCCAATTGCCTTCGCTTCGGCCGTGTCCTCAACGACTTCCTCCTGCCGGACCGTCTTCGCGGGCAGCCACTGCTGGCCGGCGACGGGGAGCGGTGCCCCGACCGTGGTCGGCATGGAGGGCACGAGGGTCCCCGCCCGGAAGCGGCGACGCACCTCGTCCTGCGCCTGCTCGAACGTCTTGGCCTGCACGCGGCTTGCCTTGTGCGTGGCAGCATCCCATTTCCAGAGCTCGACGCCGGCCGTGGTGAGGACGCCGGCAGCAAGTGGATCGTTGTACTCCTCCTCGAAGACGACGCGCTTGATGCCGCAGTTGGCCACCATGCGGCTGCATTGCGTGCAGGGCTGCGTCGTGCAATAGAGCTCGGCGCCGTCGATGGAGACGCCGGTCGTGGCCGCCTGGATGATGGCGTTCTGCTCGGCGTGCAGGCACGGGCAGATGTCCGCGATCATGCCGCGCGGGATCTGCAGCTCGTCGCGCAGGCAACCCACGTCGATGGGGTGCGGGAAGTTGCGGGGCGCCCCGTTGTAGCCCGTCGTGAGGACGCGCTTGTCCTTCACGATGACGGCGCCGACGCGGCGGCGCGGGCAGGTGCCGCGCGCCTTCACGAGGTGCGTCATGTCCATGAAGTACTGGTCGATGGTGGGGCGCTCGGCCGCGGCTGCGTCGGCCACGACCAAGCCACCGGCGGCGGGCGTATCAGGCTTTGGCAAGGCCCGCGCCTTCTTCCGTCCGCTCGCCCTGTGCTGCGCCGTGGACATCCGTATCGAGACCCCATTGCGCCCGACGGAGGACGAAGCCAAGGTCCGGGCCGCTATCGTCGGCCTCTGGCCGGACGCGGTCGTCAAGATGGAGGGCGGCAGGGTCGTTGCCGTCTCGAAGGACGTGCGCCCGTTCCGCAAGCGCGTCTGGGAATTGCGCATCATCGACGCCGTCCGGGGCAAACTCCTGCACGGCCTTGCCGCGGACGGTCGGAGCGCCAACATCCGTTTGAGCAAGCAGGCGGCGCTGGCTGGCATGGTGAGTTTCCCGCCGACGCCCCATGCCCTAGGCGATCTTGAGGTGACTCTGGCCGTCGAGCCGGGCGATCCTTGGCCAGACGCCGAAGGCATGGCCTGGTGGCTGGCGCCCGAGACGAAAGACGGGGAAGTCGTAGGAGCGGTCAAGCCCTAGGCCCGCCGGCGCAAGAACGCGGACCCCGCCAGGACGAAGAGGACCGCCAGTCCAGCCATGGAAGAGTGGCGCGACGTCGTGGTGGACGACGGTGTGGAGGTTGGCGTCGCCGTGGCCTGCGGGGCGGCGGCGGGCTGGGACGGAATGAACGTCTTGTTCAAGGCTTGGGCGAAGGCGTTGGCTCCGGGGCCGGCACGCGTTGCGACGAAGACGCCCGCGCCGTGGACGACGTGGGCACTTGCAAGTTCCGTGCCATGGAACGCGAGTCCCGCAAGTTCGCGTCCCGCCATGGGCTCGTTCCAGGTGGTGCCGTTCCAGCGCACGACGGCGTAGGCCTCGGCCTGCGCGTGGCCATGCAGGATGCCAAGGCGGCCTGTGCCATCGAATGCGGCTTGGACGTAGGTGTCCGGAAGTTCGGCGGCCGCTACGGCGACCAAGGTCGTGCTTGCCAATGTGCCGTTGCGGACGCGCGCGGCCCACAGTTGCGGCGTCGGCGCCCCCGAACCGAAATCGAGGTTCGTCCATGCCAGGGCCGGGGCACCGTCGGGGCCGACCGCCAAAGCGAAGGGAACCGGCGCCGTGCCATTCTCGGCTGGCACGCGGACCGGAAGCGCATGGTCGAGCCAGCGGTCTGCCGAGCTTGCGTAGTGCAGGCGGGCGAGTCCACCGGACGCATGCCAGACCACGTGCATGGTGCCGTTGCGGCCCAATGCAAGCAGGCCGTTCTCGGCGCCTGGGAACAGGTGCGTGACGTTCCAGCCCAGGATCTGCCGCTCGAGGACGTAGAGCGTGCCGTTGGCGCGGCCGAGGAAAACGGCGTGGCCGTCGAACGCCGCAAAGGAAGGCACGAAGGCGGGGGGACGGTCCCACGGCTCGTCCGGCGACGGCACGTCCTCGCGTTTCCATCCCGATCCCTCGTTGCGCCAGAGCTCCATGCCGGAAGCGGAGGAGTCCGCGATCCACAGTGCCCCGTCGTCCCAGGCGATCGAGGTGGTCGCGTTCGGCTCCTGGCCGGAAGCGGGCGCGAAAGCGAAGTCGCCAAGCCTTTCGAACGACCACGTCGCGCCGGTGCGCTTGGCATGGTAGAGTCCTGCGGCCCCCGTCGGCGTCCCGCGGGCCTTGAGGTACGCGACGTGCAGCGCATCGCCCTCGAACGCGGCACTGGGAGCGGTTCCGTCGGGGTCCAGTCCGTCGAGTTTCCAGGCGCCATCGGTGAGATGGGCCACCGTGCGCGGGGCCAGCGGCTGGAACGCGAGCGGAGTCGAGACGTCGCCCGTGTCCGGCGCGCGGTCATGGTAGGAGCCGGCGTTGCCCTTGTGGCCGTACATCTCCAGCCAGAGCTTCGTGACGCGCAGCGTAGGCGGCGGTCCGTCCGCGCGCGCGAAGACCCGCGTTGCGATGCCGGCCTCGTACGAGTTGGGGGCTCCGCCCCAGGCGACGTCCAGCGCTCCGGTGCCATCGACTGCGCCCTTGAAGCTGAAGTCAGCGCCGACGTCGCCGCCCTCCTGCTGCGGGTCCCGCACAAGTTGGAATGGTTCGCCCTGCCGCGCCATGACCTCCCATGTGTGGCCGTCCACGTCGAAGAAGAGGTAGCTGTTGAACGCCGGCGGCGACGAGAACGGCACCTCCGTGTGGCTGCCGGGGGCGTGGCTCACTTGGAGGAAGACGTGCGTCGCGTTCTGCCGCACCGCGACGCCGACGAGGTCCACCGCCGGGTCGGCGCCGTTTGCGCACACTGCCGTGCAATCGGTCGTGAGCGCCGGGTCGCCGACGGCGTCGTTCACCACCGTGCTCCAGCCGGTCTGCGCCTGGGCGTCGGGCAGAGGGCCAGTCCAGCCAACGGACGAAGCAAGCAACAGGAGGATCCAGGTCCGGGCGCTCACCTTTCGCACATCGCAATACCGCCCACTTTCCGTAAAAAGGATTGTTGCCAGGTCGTCAACCTTTCACGACGCCCAGCGGGCGAAGCCGCGCGGCCTTGCGCGCCAGGCCCGCAGCCTCCACAGAGTCCACGACGAGGCTCACGTCCTTGTACGCCTCGGGAGCCTCCTCGGCTGCGACCTCGGCGGTGGCTGCCCGAACGCGGATGCCGTCGCGTTCCCAGAGTTCACGGATCAATGCGGCGCCGCGCCACTCCTTCTTGGCCTGGCTGCGGCTGAGCCGACGCCCGGCGCCATGGCAGGCGGAGCCGAACGAGGTCTTCTCCGCTCCCTCCGACCCAGCAAGAAGGAAGCTCATGCGGCCCATGTCGCCAGGGACGAGGACCGGCTGGCCGACGGCACGGTAGGCCGCCGCGACGTCCTTGTGGCCGGGGCCGAAGCAGCGCGTGGCCCCTTTGCGGTGCACGCAGAGCTTCTTGCGGCGGCCGGCGTCCGGCCCGGCCGGGACCTCGTGCTCCTCCATCTTCGCGATGTTGTGGCAGACGTCGTACAGCAATTCCGTCTCCTCGTCGCCTATGCCGAAGAGACGGGAGAGGACGCGGCGAGCGTGCGTCGCGATCACACTCCGGTTCACGAAGGCGAAGTTGGCGGAAGCCGCCATTGCCGCCATGTAACGCTCCGCCTCGCCGGACGAGAGGGGCGCGCAAGCCAGTTGCCGGTCCGGCAGGGCGATGCCTTCACGCACCACCACGGATTGCAAGTCGCGCACGTGGTCCTCGCAGACCTGGTGGCCGAGCCCCCGCGAACCGGTGTGGATCATGACGCAGACCTGGCCGGGCTCGACACCGAATGCTTTGCAGGCATCGGGGGCGAAGATGCGGTCCACGGTCTGCACCTCGAGGAAATGGTTGCCCGAGCCGAGGGAGCCGAGGCTGCGTCCACCGCGCAGGCGTGCCCGCTCTTGCACGGCGGAAGGCTCGGCACCCGCGATGGCGCCCCGTTCCTCCATGTTCTCGCGGTCGCGGTCCGTCGCCCAGCCGTTGTCCACCGCCCAGCCTGCGCCCCGCTCCAGGATTCCGTCGAGGTCGCCGGCAGAAAGCTCGATGCCGCCGCGCGAACCCATGCCGCACGGCACTGCGTCGAAGAGCGCGTCCACCAGCTCGGGCAACCGTGGGCGCACGTCGCGCTCGTTCAAGGGTGTCCGCAGCAGCCGGACGCCGCAGTTGATGTCGAAACCGACGCCCCCGGGGCTCACGACCCCGCCCTGGTCCGGGTCGAAGGCGGCGACACCGCCGATCGGGAAACCGTAGCCCCAGTGGATGTCCGGCATCGCCATCGAATAGCCCACGATGCCGGGGAGCGATGCGACGTTGGCGACCTGCTCGGGCGCCATGTCGTCCTGGATGTGCGCGAGAAGCTCGCCTTGCGCCACGATGCGGCCGGGGACGCGCATGCGCAAGTTGCCGTCCTGGCCAGGGTAGTCTTGCGGGATTTCCTGCAGGGCAGGACCCACTGCGCGCAGGGGGCCGTTCCAGGCAGGGGCCATGGCGACGGCAAAGCCTGCGCCCCTTTGCCCTTTGCCCACGGACAACCGTGGCGGAATGGCTTTGGCGCAAGCGGGCGCAGACGGAACGGATGCGCAGGAAGGCAAGCTGGGACCTCCTGGCGCTTACCCTGGGCGCCATGTCGGTGTACGTGGCGTTGCCGCATCTGCAAGGCGGGTCGCTGCTGCGCATCGGCCTTGCCGCATTCGTCCTCTGGGTGCCGGGCTACCTTCTGCTGCAAACCGTCGAACCCGTGACGCGAAGCAGGTGGCGGCATGCCGCGGTCGCCGTCGGCGTGGGGCCCGCACTCGTCGGCCTCGCCGCCCTCGCGACGGCCATCAGGCCCGGCGGCTTCCGGCCCGGCAACATCGCGGTGGCGGAGGCAAGTCTCGTCTTGCTGTTGGGCGCAGCCGCCTGGATGCGCCGCCGGCCCTTGCCCGCGCCGAGCCTTCCTCTTGTGCCGCCTCGTCCGACCCTCATGGTCCTCTTGCCAATTGTCGCCGATCCCGGCAAGCCGCCTGCCTCTTCGGTCGTGACGCCTTCTGCAGTCGTCGATGCAAGCAGCCCCTGGCAGGAGTTGCCCATCGAGGGCGCCCCGGACGAAGGGCTCAAGGCCGCCGAGAGTCCAATCAACTGCATGCCCGCTCCCCGCACACGTCCGGCAGCCAAGCGGAGGCACCGGATCCAGCCGGAACGATACCCCAATCTTGCGGCGCACGGCCAGGTCGAGCACGCGCAGCACGTCGCCCGTGCCATGTCGATGGGGCTCACGCGCAAGCAGGCCGAGGCCCATGCCCGCGCCGACGAGGACGAGGGCGCCCGCGACGACCGTCCGGCTCTCGGCGGTGTCGGTCCCCGGCGCCGGCGGCCGTAGCCCTCAAGTGCTGGCCCCCGACTGGTCGGGCCATGCGCCGGCCCCTCCTCCTTCCGTTCCTCGTCTCCTGCTTCGCGTTCCTTTGGCTCTGGGCCGCGTGGGCGCCGGTGGACCGCTTCGACTGGTTCCTCGAGAACATCCTGGTCTTCCTCTGCGTCCCCGCGGTCGTCCTCACGTACCGCCGTTTCCGTTTCTCCGACCTCTCCTACGTCCTGCTCACGGTCTTCGTGTGCATGCACGTCGTGGGCTCGCACTGGAGCTACGCCCGCGTGCCCTGGCCCGATTGGCAGACGCTCGGCTTCCCGCGCAACGAGTACGACCGGATCGTCCACTTCTCGTACGGGTTCCTGCTTGCCATCCCGGTCCGCGAAGTGATCGCCCGCCTGACGGGCAGGACGGGCGCATCCTCGGCGTACTACACGGTCGAGTTCATCCTCGCCACCTCGGCCCTGTACGAGAT
>JBHEMF010000004.1:0-3794 GCA_046352665.1 Thermoplasmatota archaeon | reverse complement strand
GATCTGTTCGGCGTCGAACCGGCGCGCAAGAACCTGTCGAAGGCCGACCCGCAGCTGCAGTTCGCGATGATGCAGTTTTCGGAGGCCGAAGCGCTGATGCGGCTCGGCGGCCCGGTGCCCGAGCGCCGCGCCGCGACCACCTGACCGGCCGGCGCCGGCTCCGGCGCTGCCGGCCGGCGGCGGCCCCGAGGTCGTCGGCGTGCTCGCCGACATGGCGCTCGCCGGTCTCGGCGCCCTCATCGTGATGGGGGCCTGGGCGGCGTGGCGCCGCATGCGCGCGCCCGTCCCGGCCGTGGCTGCGAGCGGAAAACGCGCCTGACGGTCTGCACGGTTTTCTAGCAGAGGCTCCTCGCCGCCACCGTGGCGAACGCCCGCGCCCTGCTCTCGTCGAGTCTTGTCGGCCTGGCGCTCGCCGTGGCGCTTGGAACCATCGGCAGCCTGCCCATCGCGGCCGCGCAGCAGGCATGGGGCCCGTCCCACACCTCGATGTCGCTGTTCGGCTTCCTCATGCCTGGCCTCGCCTTCCTGCATTGGCAGGTCGCAGGCGTCCGGATGCCCCGGTCGCTCGGCGACCCGGCGCCCATCGCCATGCTCTGGCTGCTGGGCGCGATCCTCGTGGCGCTTGGCAAATTGGCTGGCCCGTCCGGCATCGCGATCGGCCTTCTTGCCTTCGGAGGCATCGCGTTGCTTGCAGCCGCCGGCCTGCAGACCGGGGCGGTCCTGAAGGCAGCACCCAAACGCAGCGAGTCCGTCGTGGACGTCGCCAAGGACCCGCTCAGCAAAGGCGACGACGCGAGCCTCAAGCACATCCGCTTCGCGCACATGGTTTTCCTGCCTCTCTCCATCTTGGGCGTCGTCGCGACGCTCCTGCCGGTCTGGCCCGCGGGCTCGCAGTGGCCTGGTCGGGTGCAGCTCGCTTCCTACCATTGGCTGCTGGCCGGTTACGCGCTCCTCTCCGTGTACGGCCTCAGCCACATCGTCGTACCCCGCTTCGCCAAAGTGCCGGCCATCGCCGCAGGTGCCATCAAGGGCGAACTGCACTCGAGCCTGCTCGGCCTTGTGCTCCTCGCCGCCGGCTTCCTCATTGCATCCCCGGGCCTCCTCATCGCCGGCGGCGCCATGCTCTTCCTTGGCGCCTTCGTCTTCATGGGCGTCCTCGGCGCCAACATCATGAAGAACAAGTCGCCGACCCAGCGCGTGACACCGGAGTTCGCCTACATCCCCTGGACCTTCGCCGGCATCTTCTGGCTGGTCGCCGGCGTGCTCCTGGGGCTCTTCCTCAGCGCAGCCGCCGTCCGCTTCCCAGCGGTCCTGCCGAGCCTCCGTTTCGTGCACGTGCACGCTACACTCCTGGGCGGCTTCGCGATGCTCCTCATGGGGTTCGCCACCCGCATCCTGCCCGCCGCCGTTGGCCGCCCGCCGGTGCCGTTCTCGCGCACCAGATGGGCGTTCTACGGCCTCAACGTGGCACTGCCGACGATGTTCTACGGCCACCTCACGGCAGGCATCGACTCGACACCGTTCATCGCAGGAGCAGTACTCGCCGGCGTCTCCCTTGCCGCTTGGTTCATCTCCCTGCTCCCGTCTGTCCGAGGGGCGACGCGATGAAGGAAACAAGGGGCCAAGGCGCCGCATGGAGCCGCATCGAGACGAGCCTCGGCGCGTTCCACGCCGCAGCACTTGACGGCGCTTTGGTGCAGACGGCCCTGCCCAGCACGAGCCAGGAGGATTTCGTCGCGGCCCTTGCGTCGCGCTTCCCCGCCGCCTCGTTCCGCCGCGACGACGCCGACCCCGTTTTGCGCCGCGCGGCGACCCAGCTCCAGGAGTACGGCGCCGGCAAGCGCCGCGACTTCGACCTGCCCCTTCGCCTAGAGGGGACGGCTTTCCAGACCAAGGTCTGGCATGCGCTCGCCGCCATTCCGTTCGGTGCCACGCGCAGCTACCAGGACATCGCGCGCGAGATCGGCAGGCCGGGCGCCAGCCGCGCCGTCGGCCAGGCGAACCACCACAACCCGCTTGCCCCCATCGTGCCGTGCCACCGCGTCGTGAACTCGAGTGGGGGACTGGGCGGTTACGGCGGCGGCATGGCCCTCAAGAAGACGCTCCTGGCTCACGAAGGCGTCGAGTTCGGCGACGTCTGACGCGTGCCGCTCGCCTGGCGCTAGCCTCTAAAGCCAGGTAGCGCGTGGACGGTCCGTGGCCTGGCTGCGGACCCTCGCCCTCTGGCTCGCGTTCCTCACGTTCGTTGTGGGCGGCGCAGCACTGCTCATCTCCACCTCTACGGTCGGCCAAGGCATAGGCTTGGCCCTTCTGCTGGCCCCCGTCGCCTTCCTGGGCTACCTGACGCTCGCGCACTACGCGCGTGAAAGGCGCCAGGCGCGACCGTGACCTGCCGGTTTCACACGATGAACTTGGGGCAAAGCCGAATGTTGTCCGGCTGAATCTGAGCTTCCGCAATCGTTACTTCGGCCTCAACCCGAAAGACTTCGCCGCTTCGTCCGCAGTCCGCTCGATCTGCCGCAGCGTCTTCTTCACTTCGCGGTAGAGGTCGGGATGCTTGGCGACCGCCTTTGCGAACTCGACTTCCGCCTGGTCACGGATCGGTGCCGTCGCCTTCTCGAAGGCCGCCTTGAACTCGGCGCCGACCTTGGCGACCTCGCGGCCGAACTCCGCGGCCAGGCCCTCCCAGTCCGTTGCCCCGTCGGGGGGCGTCCTGCGCTGCTGTTTCTTTGCAGTCATTTCCTTTCCCTTGGCCGATAGGCGAGACGGCGTCCGGCCCGCCGAGGCGGGCGAGCGGAGGCGGGCCTGTCGAGATTCGAACTCGAGTCTAAAGCTCCGGAGGCTTTTGTGATATCCAAGCTACACTACAGGCCCAGGCTCTCGGCGTCGCGCCGACACCAGGGGCGCTTTTCAACCATCCGCCCAGGCTCGGGAGGCGAGTTCCTTGACGAGGCCGCGCACCATGCCTTCGATGCGGTCGCGGACGTCCCGGAAATCCGCGAGCGGCCGACCCTTCGGGTCAGGCAGGTCCCAGTCGATGGTGCGCTTGCCCACGAAGGCGGGGCAGGCGTCGTCGCCGCACCCCATCGTCACGACGAGGTCGCAGCCCGCCACCCAGGCCTCGTCGAAGCCGCGGCTCGGCTGGCGGGAGATGTCGATGCCCTTCTCGCGCATGACGGCCACGGCCTCCGGCAGGATGTGGCCCAGCGGCTTGCTGCCCCCGCTCCGGCACTCCACCTTGGGGCCGGCCATCGCCTTGCAGAACCCCTCTGCCATCTGGCTGCGGGCGGAGTTGCCGACGCAGGCGAAGAGGACGCGGGAAGGCCGGCTCGTCGTGGGCACCGGTCCGGAGGGGCGGCGCCGGGCAAAACCTGCATGTAATGATTCTCTATAGGTTAGCGTCATGTCGGCAGCGGGGCCGTGCGCACGCATGGGACTGCTCGACTGGATCATGCCGCATGACCGCGTCTTCTTCGACCTCATGGACCGGCAGGCCGCGTTGGCCCTGGATGCCGTGCGCCAGTTCCGTCGCATCCTTTCGTCATGGGACAACCTCGAGGCCGAACGGCAGAAACTGAAGAACATCGAGGACCAGGCCGACGGTGTTGCGCACGACCTCTTCGACCGCCTGAACCAGACGTTCATCACACCCATCGACCGCGAGGACATCGCTCGTCTCGTGCACGTCCTCGACGACGTCGTGGACGCCATCGACGCCGCCGCCAACCGCCTCGTGCTGTACGAGGTCGAGAAGCCGACACCTCCCATGTCGGAGTTCGCGGGCTACATCGAGG
>JBHEMF010000003.1:0-16155 GCA_046352665.1 Thermoplasmatota archaeon | reverse complement strand
GAGGATGTCCGGGCGTTCGTGTAGCCCGTGCCGCAGAATTGGAACGTGAACGGCAGCGGCACGTCGATCTGGCTGTCGTCGAAGTGGGCGAGGCCGGTGCCGATGCCCGTGAGGTCCGTGAAGTTGTACACGGCGTTTGCGTTCACCGTGTAGCCGCAGCCTGGCGACGTGACCGTGACGGTGCACTGCGAACTCGCCCCCACACTGTCCGTCACCGTGACGGTATATGTCCCCTGCGTCGCGTACGTCGAGGAGTAGGACGGGCCGCTTCCGCTCGCTGGAGTACCCCCGGGCGACGACCAGCCGAACGGCGCCGTCCCGCCGCTTGCGCTCCAGCTTGCGGTGCCTCCCGTCGCGATGTTCTGCGTTGCGGGCATGCAGGCCGGCGGCGGCGTGGATGTCTGGCAGTACCGCACGGCGCGGTTCGAAAGTGCACCCGGTCCGCCCGAGTACCAGTAGGTGAGGCCGGTGTACGTTCCGCCGGGGCTCCGCCCTTCCGTGCCGGCGAACACCGTGCTCGCGTTGGGGTCGGTCATCGTGCCGTAGTGGACCTCGGCGCAGCCCGTGGCCTGGAAGAGCTTGTACTCCCACGTGAGCGAGCAGCCGCTCGGGTACGGGTAGCAGCCCTCGGCGTTCACCATGAAGACGAAGACGCGGCTCCCCGCCGGGCCCCACGTCGTGTAGGCCGTGCAGGCAGGGTTGCTGTTGCAGTGGAGGTCGCGGTTGTAGGCCGGGAGGAGGTAGTTCGGGGCGTTCGTGTTGCCCGGCGGCTGCACGCCGAAGGTGATGCTGCCGCAGTAGTTCCCGCCCGAGGCGTCGAGGCACAGGTAGCCGTTCGACGAGGCCTTCACTTGGGTCGTCGTGATGTCGTACCACGGGAACGTGAAGCCGAGCGGGATCGGGGTCGTCTCGGAGTCGTCGCTGAAGGCCGGGGTGGCCTGCGTCCCGTTCGCCCCGATGTTCACGAGGTTGGGCACCGGCCCGCCGGGCGCCGTGCTGTCGATGCAGGTGTAGCCGCCGAGGTCCGTGACGCCGCCGCACGTTGGCGATTGCGCGTCGGCGCCGGGCAGGAGGCAGAGCGCCGCCAACGCCAGGAGGAGACCCGCGGCTGCGAGGAGCAGCCTCGACGTCTGCATTCCAGTGACCTGGCGCGCCGCAGCCATTGCCATCCGCGCCCGAACCCCTTGGGAGAGGCAATAAGTGCTGCCATCCCGGCATGTACGTTTTTGTACAACGCTGGCACGCCTCTCCTGTTGCCCGTCAGCGCCGACGGCGCACGAGGAAGACGACCGCGGCTGCGCCGACGGCCAGGATCCCCGCCACGGCGACCGCCGCCGGCAGCCAGTTGGCACCCGACGAGGCGGCCGCGGCGACGGGTGACACGCCGCCTTGCACATCCACCCGTTCGGAGGCGGACCTGGCGCCTTTCCCGGCCGTCATGGTGACCGTGTACGACCCGGGCGTGAACCTGTGGACGGCCTGGGGCCCGGAAGCGACGCCGCCGTCGCCGAAGTCCCACGCCACGTCCTGGAGTCCCGGTGCCGCGTCGAAACGGACTTCGCCGCCTGCCCCCGGCACGAACGTGAAGCCCGCGCGCGGCACGGGCAGCGACTGAACCATCACGATGGCCTCGTCCACCGCGATCGCCCTGCCGTCGGAGACGGTGAGGCGGAAATGGACCACGCCCGAAGCGGGCGCCGTGAAGGTCGGCGCCAGCGCCGCCGGGTCGGAGAGCGGTATCAGGGAGTCGCCGGGCTTGCGCACCTGTTCCCATGCATAGGTGAGCCGGTCGCCGTCGGCGTCGCTGCTGCGCGAGCCGTCGAGGCTCACGATCTCTCCAGCCAGCGCGTCGATGGTGCCGCCCGCATCGGCGACCGGGACCTGGTTGCCGTCCACGACGTGGATGGTGACGAACGCCAGCCGGCTCGACAGGCCACCTTCCGTCACGCGCAGGCTGAAGACGAGGTCCGCCGGCCGGTCGCCCACGGTGGGCGCCACGAACGACGGGGATGCGGTCGCGGCACCCGACAACGCGACGGTCGGGCCGAGGACCTGTTCCCAGGCGAAGGTTGCCGCATCGCCGCCGCCGCGCTGCGAGCCCGCCATCTGCACGGTCTCACCCTGCCGCACCGTCCGGTTCTCGCCGGCGTAGGCGATCGGGGGCAGGGCACCGCCGCCGCCTTCGCTGAGGACGGGCGCCGAGTCCGGCCACTGCACGGCAACGGTGCGGGAATACGACGTCGTGTTGCCGAGGTCGTCCCGCACCGTGAGCCGCACCTCGTACGTGCCGACCCCGGCGAAGACGTGGCTGGGCAGTCCCGACGTGCTCGTGTATCCGTCGCCGAATTCCCAGAGGTACGAGACGATCTGGCCGTCGGGGTCGTAGGTGCATCTCGGCGACGGGGCCGGGCACGAGTTGAAGAAGACGCCCTGCCCGGGAGTGGCGGTCGGGCTGCTCGGCTCGAAGTAGGCGATGGGCGGCTGGTTCACCCGCACGCGGATCGTCACGTCGATGGGCGACGAGACGGCGTTGCCGCAGCGGATCGTGTACTGGAAGTGGTCGTCGCCGGCGAACGTGCCTTGCGCCTGGTACGTGAAGCCGCCCGTCGCGGCGTCGAACGAGAGCGGGCCGCCGGAGGCAGCTGTCGTGAGGGCCGCGGGCTGCAACGGGCTTGCGACGTCGTTGGCGAAGACGTTGGCGAAGCCGCTAGGGCCGGGGACCTGCAGCGTCAGCCAGCGCCAGGCGGGGTAGATGCCGTCGGGTTGGCCGTCGCACGGGTTCACGATGACGTCGAGGCAGCGGTCCGGCGGCGCGCTGAAAGGCTCGCCCGTGACCGTGCCGCCCCAGGAGTCCGTTGACGTCGCGGCGCCACCGCCGTCCTCGGCCTGGAAGCAGACCGTGGAGGTGCCAGGCGTCGCGGACGGGGTGAGGGCGAGGAACGCGAAGGCGCCCGAGGCCGGCGTGGGGACCGTGGAGCCCGCGGTCGCCGCACGCTGCAAGGTCGGCTCCACCGCGAAGATCGTTGGGTTCGTGTCCAGGACGCGGTTGAACGTGATGGACTGCGTCGCCTCATCCGTCGCGGTGGCAGGTCCCGGCACGACGCCGGTTGCCCAGCCGGGGAAGGTGAGCGCCGGCCCGGATTGGGCGGCCTCGACGGACGCAAGCGTTGCCGTGAAGGCAGGCCGGTCGTTCACGGCGGTGACGTTGAGGTGGATGGTCGCCGTCGAGCTCCCCGTGGCCGTCGTCACTGTGTACGTGAGCGAATCGACGCCGTTCTTGTCGGTGTTGGGCGTGTACGTGACGCCGGAGGCGGTGAAGGTCCGCGTGCCGATCGTGGGGGAGGAGACGGCCGTGATGGCGAACGCGCCGCCACCGGGGTCCAGGTCGTTGGCGAGCACGTCCAAGGGCTGCGCCCCCTGGTCCTCGTTGAGGTCGAACCAGTCGTCCACGGCGACATAGGGCGGCGTCGGGCAGGCGCTCCAGGCCTGCGCCGTCCGCGCCCAGCCGGGCGACGAGTAGGCATACGTGTAGTAGCCCAGCGCCGAGGCGTCCTGGAAGCCGCCCAGCACCGTGCGGAAGCCGTCGCCGTCCATGACGTCGAGGAAATGCACCTCGAAGCAGTTCGTCGTCTCGAAGAGCTTGATCTCGAACGTCGCCCCCATCGTGGTGCCGCAGCAGAGCGGGACGCCGCTCATCTCGTAGATGAAGACGCGGCTTCCCACGGGGCCGAGGGTCTGGAACTTGACACAGGATCCGCCGCCGCAGCCGGGCGGGTAGAGGTCGGTGTTCCAGCCGAAGATCGCCGGGTACGGGTTGAAGAAGCTGGGGAGCGGGTCCGGGGTGAGGACGTTGCAGTTGCCCGTCACGCCGAGGCAGAGCAGGCCGTTGGAGCCGAGCTCGACGTTCGTGTACGTGGCCCCGCAGAACGTGAACGGGAAGCCGATGGGCTGCACCTCGAAGCCGTCGTCCTCGGCGGCTCCTCCCACCGAGACCGGCGTGCCGGTCGGCATGATTTCTTGCCAATTGTACGGCTGGTTTGCGTTCACGGAGTAGCCGCAGCCGGGCGCCGTCACGACGACGGTGCAGGAGAAGCTCGCGTTCACGCCGTCCGTGACCGTCACCGTGTAGGTGCCGGCGTTGGCGTACGTCGAGCTGAACGCCGCACCGGAGCCGCTCGTGGGCGAGCCGCCTGGCGCGGACCACGAGTACGGAGGCGTGCCGCCGGATGCCGTGAAGGCAGCCGTGCCACCGGTCGCGATGTTCTGCGGCGACGGGGTGCACGCCGGCGGCGGCGTCGATGTCTGGCAGTACCGCACGGCCGTGTTCGGTAGCGTACCTACGCCGCTGGCGTCGTAGTACGTGAGGCCCGTGTACGTGCCGCCGGGGCTCTGGCCTTCGGTCCCCGCGAAGCGCGAGTTGCCGGTGGGATCGACCATCGTGCCGTAATGCACCTCGATGCAGCTGCTCGCCTCGAGGATCTTGTACTCGAAGTGCAGGTTGCAGCCGCTGGGGAACGGGTAGCACTCCTCGCCGTTCACCATGACGGCAAATACGCGGCTGCCGACGGGGCCCCAGCTCGTGCTGTAGGCGCAGGTCGGCGAATTGTTGCAGTGCAGGTCGCCGTCGTAGGCCGCCACCATGTAGTTGGGGTCGAACGAGTCCGGCGGCGGGAAGTAGCCGATGGTGGTGCAGTCGCCGGAGGACTGCGGCCAAAGGCAGACGTAGCCGTTGGAGGAGAGCTTGATGTCTGTCGTGGCGTGGCCGTACCACGTGAAGGTGAAGGGAAGGGTGAGCGACGATTCGCTGTCGTCTCCCAAGGGTGGCGCAACCATGGTGCCATTGCCGGAGATGTCCACGAGGCTTGGGACGGGCCCGCCGGCGGCGGTGCTGTCGATGCAGGTGTAGCCGCCGAGGTCTGCGGAGCCGCCACAGTTGGAAGACTGCGCCGAGGCGCCGGGGAGAAGGATGAGGGCCAGGGCGCATAGCGCCAGCGCGCCAGCCACGATGGAAACGCTGCGCCAGCCCTGCACACCCATGGGGTTGCAGGACCCGCTCCGGCCGATATTAAGGGTTGCCGTCTGCCTTTGGACGGCAGCGAGCTTTGCCTGTTAGGGCAATCTTGTATGAGAGCCAAAGGCCCTCCGCGCTATCGGATGGGATCAGGGCGACTGGCGGCGGCGCATGAACAGGATCCCCGCCACGGCCAGCGCTGCGCCCGCCACCAGGAGCCCTGCCACGATGCCGACGACGTTCGTTGACGAGGCCGCGGCAGGCGCCACGTCGGAGGCCAAGCCGCCTGCCGTCACGGAGCGCGTCGAGATCTCGCGTGCGCCGGCGGCATCGACGACCGTGAGCCGCACCGTGTAGGTGCCGGGCGCTGCGAAACTGTGCACCGCGTGGCCGGCGGCGGCGGATCCTCCGTCACCGAAGTCCCATTGGTACGAGGCGCCCGTCGCATTGGCGGTGAAGGCGAACGTGCGCAGGTCGGCCTGCACGGCCGTGAAGCCGGTTGCCGCCGGCGCGGCGGGAGCGAACCAGATCCGCACGGTGTCTATCGAGGTCCAGCGGCCGTCGGCGACGGTGAGCTGGAAGTCGGCGGACTGCAGCCCGGACCCGGGCGGCACCGTGAACGAGGGCGTCGCCGTGCTGGCGTCTGCGAGTTGCACTTGCGGGCCGGCCGTCTGGAGCCAGGAATAGGTGAGCGCATCTCCGTCTGCGTCCGTGGAGCCGGTGCCGTCGAGGTGTACGGTGGAGCCACGCGTGGCCTGCGCAAGCGGCCCGGCCTTGGCAAGCGGCGGGTGGTCGTTCTGGCGGACCCATACGACGACGTCGTCAGGCAGGGACATGGCGGCGCCTTTTGCGACCCTGAGCTCGAGGACGAGGCGGACCGCGGTGCCGTCCACGCTAGCCTGGGGCGCCACGAACGAGATGTCGGCGCCGGAGGTTACGCCCATCGTGAAGCCGGGCGGAGCTTCGGCGAGGCGCCAGGTGAAGGCGAGGCTGGGGCTGTCGTCGCCGTTGGCCGAACCGTGCAGGCGGACCGTGGCGCCTTCGCTGACTTCTTGGTCCAAGCCGGCGTAGGCGACAGGTGCGTCCGCGCCGCCGCCCACACTGCGGTCCTGCTCGTTGCCGGGCGGGACGACGTCGAGGGTGGACACGGTGCTGTCCTGCCGGCATCCCGGCGTCGTGACGGTGAGCCGGACGAGGTACTCGCCGGGGCTCGCGTAAACGTGGCTCGGCGAGGCCTCGGCGGATTCCATGCCGTCGCCGAAGTCCCAGGACCAGATGGTGGGAGACCCGAGGCTCTCGTCGCGGAAGACGACGGCTTGGCCCACGAGCGGCTGTCCGCCGCCGGGGGAGAACGCAGCCACGATGTTGGAGAAGCAGGGCGGTGGCGGCGGGTCGCAGGCGTCGCCGAGGGCGTTGCCGTTCCAGTCGGACTGCGTAGGGTTCGCGTCCACGGGGCAGTTGTCCGCGCCGTTGGCTACCCCGTCGCCGTCCCAGTCGCCGTCGCAGGCGTCGCCGACCAGGTCGCCGTCGAGGTCGGCCTGCGTGGGGTTCACCATCATGGGGCAGTTGTCCGCGCCGTTGCCGAGGCCGTCGCCGTCGATGTCCGGGTCGCATGCGTCGCCCAAGGCGTCGCTGTCCATGTCGCCCTGCGTCGGGTTCGCGACGGTCGGGCAATTGTCGGAGGCGTCGGGCAGGCCGTCGGCGTCGGTGTCGGGAGGCGGCGGCGGACCGATCGCGACCGTGAAGCACGGGTAGCTCGGCGCGCTGTCGGGGGCGGGCGCAAGGTGCGGCGCCGCGCCGTCGTCGGTGGCCTTGAAGCAGACCGTGGCGCTCTGCGAGGAGACGATGCTCGACGCCGCCGTGTAATCGATGAAACCGAATGCGCCGGTGCCGGGGCTCGCCACGATGGAGGCCGCCGAGACCGAGCGCGTGAGCGTCGGGCCGCTTGCGAAGATGCCGGC
This sequence comes from Thermoplasmatota archaeon, assembly GCA_046352665.1. Taxonomy (GTDB): domain Archaea; phylum Thermoplasmatota; class E2; order JACPAO01; family JAHFTW01; genus JAHFTW01. The sequence goes on along the minus strand of JBHEMF010000003.1, from coordinate 9,183 downwards.
GTTGCTGTTGCTCACGACCGAGAACGTGATGGATTGCCCGGCCTCGTCCAAGGCCCCGGACGGGAGTGCCTGCGCCGGATAGACCCCGGTGGCCCAGCCGGGGATGGTGACGATGTCGCCAGCCGCAGCAAGGGGGAGTGCCCCGCCGCCCACGAAGACCGGCGGGTCGTTGACACAGGTGATCGCCACCGGCACTGCGACGACGGGGCCGAACTTGCCCACCTCGTCGATGGCACGGTAGCCGAAGGAGTCGGACCCGCAGGCGTCCGCCGGCGCCGAATAGACTGCGCTGCTGGGCCCGTCGAGCCCTGCCGCGACGGCGGGCGGGGCGGTGACGGCAGTGCAGTCCGGCACCAAGGTCGCAAGCGAGCCCAGCGTCGGCGCGGAGTCGATGCAGAGCCGGAACGCGTCGTTGTCGGCGTCGGTGGCGCCGAGGGTGATGGGCGGCGAGGAGACGGCGTCCTCCATGAGCGCCACGGCGGGGACGGTGGCCTGCGGCAGGTGGTCGGGGAAGTAGCGCACGGTCTTCGCGGACACCGTGAGCCCCGACGAGCCCCAGTCGTAGCCAAGGCCGTACGGCACGGCGCTCCCGTCCTTGATGCCCATGGCTGCCGGCTTGGGCTGGGCCGTCGCGGGCGCCGCCGACTGCACCACGGCGTCGATGACGTTCGTGGTCTCGTGCAGGTGGATCTGGAAGGAGGCGAAGACGCAGGGGACGCCGTCGAAGGTGCACTGCGTTCCACCGCCGACGCACGTGGCGCCGATGCAGGCGCCGCCGCCGCTCGAGCAGGCCGTGCTGGAGGCGCTGACCGGCCGCACGCGGGCGTTGGCGTACTCCATGACGAAGTCTCGGCTGGGTGCGGCACCGAGGGTCTGGTAGTGCCAAAGCGTGCTGCACGTGTCGAGGTCCGCCAGGTAGCCGCCAATCGTGTTGGCCGGATTGGCCGTGGCCGGAAGGGCACCGACGGCCTGCTTGTTGCCGGCCGGCACGGTGGGGGCTGGCGGGTTGTTGCCGGGCACCAGGAAACCGTTCTCGTTGATCCAGACGCAGTTGTAGCTCGTGCCGTAGTATTGGAAGGCGAAGGCTGGGCCGCTGGACGCCAACGGCACGCAGGTCGAGGAGTACGGGTCGGCTCCGGCGGCCCATGTCACGGCCACCGCCGGCGCTGCCGTGGGGAGCGCCGCCCAGGCATAGGTCGGCGGTGTGTGGTAGCCGACGTAGGTGCTGTTGATCCAGCGGTAGGCAGAGGGGCTCGGGCCGTCGTAAGGCGGCGGGGAGAGTGCCGCCACGGGCGTCGCTTCGGCGCCATGGGCAAGCAGCGGCGAGAGGAGGGCCACGCCACAGGCGACGAGCGCCACAAGGCGAAGCCGCTGGACGGTTGCAGTGCGAATGACCTTGCCGTGAACGTGCACCCGATAACCCTTCCAAGCGGCCCAGCCCTGCCGCAGGTCTTTAACCTTGTGGGTCGCTCCGGCCGCCTTCCCACTGTAGAAGGCTCTCCCGGACCGCCGCTTCCACTGCAGGCAGGTCCGGCACGTCCGACGTCGTGTAGAGCAAGCGGCCGTCGGGGCCGACCACGGCGAGTTTCGGGAGTCCCTGCGCATCGTACTTCTGCCACACACCGTCCGTGTCGAGGGCGTGCCGCCAAGGCAGGCCGGCCGCCTTCTGCAACGCGACGAGCCGCGCATCCGTCTCGAGGCCGGGCAGCCAATTGGGGACCGACGTCGCAGCCCACGTGTCGATGGAGAGGATCGCGAAGTCGGCCCGTCCGCCCTCTTTCGTCCAGAGTGGCAGCAGGAAGTCGGAGGCCACGGCGCGGCAGGGCTCGCACTCCACGGCCATGAAGTCGAGGACCACGGTGCGGCCGCGATAGTCGGCGAGGCTGAAAGAGACTGGAGAGCCCGGGACGCCGTCCTCGTACCCGGTCGAGCGCAGCGTGAAGGCTGGCGCCTCGGCGCGGGCGCGGGGTGCAACCAGGGTTGCGGCGGCGAGAAGCAGGATGATGAGCAGGAGTGTAACCCACGGCGCAAGCGAACGCGGGTCGTAGGCGCCCGTGCGGCCGTGGCGGACGTCGCCGCGGGTGTCAGTCATGGCGCCTCCAAAAAACCGCGCCGGCCAGGAGAAGGAGGCCTAGCAGGGGCGCAGCGGGGGCCGGCGTGTCGCGGTGCAGCGTCCAGAACGTGAGATAGTGGTCCTCCTGGCACTGCAGGCTCGCCGCGTCCGCGCACTCCGGGAGCGCCGACGGGTCCGGGGGGAACTCCGCGAGCGAGCCGTCGGATGCCTGCAGGTACCATTTCACGCCGACGTGGTGGGACGAATCGGAGCTCAACCGCACTGGGCCGCCTGCGGCACCGGCGTGGTCGGAGGTGAACGTGAAGGTGCGGTTGCCGGCGGCGTCGGCGGGCGCTGGTGGCGCGAAGCAGGCTTGGCCGACGAGGCAGACCTGGAAGAGCGCCGACGTGACGTTGGAACCGGGTGCCAGTTGGATGGACGCCCGCCAGGTGTCGCTGCCCGCGATCCCGTCGGGCTCGTGCCAGGCGCGCAGGACCCGCGCATCGAGCGAGCCGGCCTGGGACTCATCGTGCGCGAAGCCCGCGGGGACCAGCAGCACGAGGGTGAGGAGCCAGGCTGGCCGGGGCACGCGCGGGGCTTGCACGACGCAGGCAAAAGGGTTTGTCGCCGAAACCGGTGCTTGCATCATGCGTCATTCTCTTATAGAAGTCCTGACTGACGGCTTCTCGCAAGCAGGTGCTGAAGCATGGGACGCATCATCGGAATCGACCTGGGAACGACGAACTCTGAGGCCGCCGTCATGGAAGGTGGCGCCCCCCGGATCATCCCTTCCGCCGAAGGGAACGTGTACGGCGGCAAGAACTTCCCGTCGGTCGTGGCCTTCGCGAAGGAGTCAGGCGAGGTCATGGTCGGCGACGCCGCCAAGCGCCAGGCCGTGCTGAACCCGGAGCGCACGATCCAGCGCATCAAGCGCAAGATGGGCAAGGACTACAAGGTGCAGATCGACGACAAGTCGTACACGCCGCAGCAGATTTCGGCGCTCATCCTGCAGAAGATCAAGAAGGACGCCGAGGCGTTCCTCGGCGAAGGTGTAAGCGACGCCGTCATCACGGTCCCCGCCTATTTCGACGACGACCAGCGCCAAGCCACCAAGGACGCCGGCCGCATCGCCGGCCTGGACGTCAAGCGCATCATCAACGAACCGACGGCCGCGGCCCTCGCCTTCGGCCTGGACAAGCACGGCAAGGGCGACCGCAAGATCGCGGTGTACGACCTCGGCGGCGGCACGTTCGACATCACCATCATGGAGCTGGGCGGCGGCGTCTTCCACGTGAAGTCCACGAACGGCGACACGCAGTTGGGCGGCTCCGACATGGACGACGCCATCATGAACTTCCTCGGCGCCGAATTCCAGAGGAAGACGGGGCTCGACGTGCGCAGCGACCGCACGGCGTTGCAGCGGCTGCGCGACGCCGCCGAGCGCGCCAAGATGGAACTCTCCGGCATGACGCAGACCTCCATCTCGCTGCCGTTCCTCGCCATCGACCCGAAGAAAGGGCCGCAGAACCTCGACATGACCCTCAACCGCGCCAAGCTCGAGGAGATCGTCCGCCCGCTCGTCGAGCGGACGCGCCAACCTTGCCTCAACGCCATGAAGGACGCGAAGATCTCAAAGGAGAAGGTGGACAAGGTCGTCCTTGTCGGCGGCCCGACGCGCATGCCCATCGTGCAGGCCTTCGTCGAGGAGATCTTCGGCAAGAAGCCCGTGCGCGGCGTGGACCCGATGCAGTGCGTCGCCTTGGGTGCCGCCATCCAGGCAGGCATCCTCTCCGGCGAGGTGGACCGCGACATCGTCCTCCTTGACGTGACCCCGCTCACACTCGGCATCGAGACCTTGGGCGGTGTGCGCACCGAACTCATCGCGCGCAACACGACAGTGCCGCACCGCAAGTCGCAGGTCTTCTCCACGGCGGCGGACCGGCAGACGCAGGTCGAGATCCACGTGCTGCAAGGCGAGCGGCCCATGGCGAAGGACAACAAGAGCCTCGGCAAGTTCACGCTCGACGGCATCCCGCCGGCACCGCGCGGCATCCCGCAGGTCGAGGTCACCTTCGACATCGACGCCAACGGCATCCTGCACGTCACCGCCAAGGACAAAGGGACCGGGAAAGAGCAGAAAATCACCATCTCGGGATCCACGAAGCTCTCCGACAAGGAGGTCGAGCGCATGCGCAAGGAGGCCGAGGAGCACGCCGCCGAGGACGCGAAGATGAAGGAGAAGGTCGATGTCCGCAACCACGCCGACCAGGCGCTCTTCCAGGCCGAGTCGCTCCTGCGCGAATCGGGCGACAAGCTCGGTGCCCACAAGGCAAGCGTCGAGTCGGCGGTGAAGGACCTGAAGACGGCCCTTGGCGAGGAGTCGTCCACGCCGGAGTACCTGAAGGAGCGCACCGAGGCGCTGCACAAGGCGCTCGAGCCCGCCGTCATGGAGATGTACAAGCAGGCAGCCGCGAGCGAGACGGAGGGTGCCGCCGGCGCATCGGCCCAAGGCGGCAAGGCTGGAGGCGGCGAATGGACGGGCACGCCGGAGGAGAAGGGCGACGACGTGATCGACGCCGACTTCAAGGAGAAAGGAAAGGACGCCTAGCCCGCGCCGCCCAGTTTGAAACCTTCCGGCCAAGCCTTAAGCGTGCGGTCCGGCCAAGCCGCCGGTTGCATGGCCCCAACCCTGCGCGAGCGCCTCGCCGCCCGCCACATCGTCGTCCCCGACCCGGTACTGCGCGGCGCCCAACGCGCCAAGTCAAGCCTGTCTGCCGCCTGGCACCGCGACGCGCGCCGCATCGGCCGCAAGACGGTCCATCTGGAGCAGCGAACGGTCGCGAGCCTGAATGGCTGGTTCGCGCGCCTCAAGCCGAAGGTGCACCACGTCGAACATCGCGTAGATGACGCCGTGCGGCGGCTCGTCCGCCGCGCCTAGCGAGCGCCATCGACGTTTCGACGTCGCGGCAAGTTTTCGACGGTCGCGCCAACAACGCCTTATGCCTTGCCGGGCCGTGTGACGTCAACCCCCGCCCACCAATCTTGCCCACCCAACCACGGTGGGCGGGGACCCTTTCCTTCATGCCCCCCGGAGCCACCCCGCACGAACGGGGGGCCCTAATGGTGGCCCTTGGCCGGCACGAAGCTTGCGTGGTGGACAAGGGACTGCACGCGCAGCACGTTCAGCCAGTAGAGCTCCGGCGCCTTGCCGAAGCGTCCGGAGACCGAGACCTTGAGGCGGGAGACGGCGCCGTCGCCGGCCACGTCGCTGATCGTGATGCTCGGACGCGTCTTCGCATCGCCGAGCCAAGTCTTGAGGAACGCCTCGACGGCGGCCTTGCCGTGCAGGTGCCCTGACCACGGCGAGTCGAAATCGACGTCGTCGGCAAGGACGGCCACGGCGCGCTTGGGGTCGTAGCTGCGCACGCCCTCGAAGAACTCGTGGACAGATGCGTGCAGGCCGCGGCCGATCGTCACCATTGGACGCGCGACGGCACCGGCCAGAAAAAGCCTATGCCAGCGCAGAAGCCCGTGGGCTGGCGCCAGGTCACAAACCCCTCAGCGTGAAAAAGTCCCTGCGGCAGGGAACGATTTCACGGCTCCAACCCTTTCGGGGAATGCGAGCCGTTGAAGGCTTGCTTCCAACCAGGTTTTTCCCATTAGCAGGCATGGTAAACCAAGCCTCGCCATGCCGCCAGGCACGGTTCGGCCCTGCGGACCCGCATGGGTCGCAGACCTGCCCTCCGGTTCACTTGGCCTTCGGAAACTGGGTTTCCTGGGGCTGGGAGCGAGTCAGCCGCGCTCCTCTCCTGGTTTCTGGAGGGCCAGATCCGGGTAGGATCTGTCCTTTCCTGTGACTTGCGCCACAGGACAAGCCGTTCTATTGGCGCGCAGCCCTCTTAGGCCTTTCCCTGGGGGCGCCGTCTTTTCTCCGAGGCGCTTCGCTTCGTTTCGTCGCCCTTGAATATCCGGGCCGGGAATCTTTGCCCGCCCTTCCGGGCTGTGGAACCATGGCTGCACCCATGCTCTCGGACCTCAACTGGCTCGCCATCGTCCTGGCCGTCGTCTGGAACTTCGTCCTCGGCTTCGCCTGGTACGCCAAGCAGACGCCGACCGGCAAGGTCTGGATGAAGGCGATGAACGTCCCGGCCGACGCCAAGCCGACCCCCGGAGACATGCTGAAGGGCCTCATCCTCATGCTCGTGGGGTCGGTGCTCACCATGGCGGTCCTCGCCTACCTCATCGTGGCGATGAAACAGGTCTATGACCAGCCACTCACGTGGATGGGCGGACTCTACGCCGGCTTCTTCGTGTGGCTCGGCTTCTACCTGCCCCTGCAACTGGGCGGCATGGCGTGGGAGCGCAAGTCGGGCGCACTCACGGCCGTGAACGCCGGCTACCACTTCGTGAGCCTGCTCGTGTCCGGCATCATCATCGCCGCGATGTCGGCCTAGGCCGCTTAGGCCTCGACAGTCTCCGGTTCGAACGTCAGCCAGGCGCCCGTCATGACGAGCCCTGCGTAGAGGAGCTGGTCCCAGTCGAGGCGGGGGGAAGACGGATTGTGGCTCGCCATGAGGCGGCGCAGGCGGGACTCGTCCTCGGCGGAAAGGCGGCCGTCGTGCACGCCGCGGGCCACGAGGAGGAAAATCTCGCGCCGGTCGGGCTCAGTCGCCACGGCGACTCCTCCCGTCGAAGAGGTGCGGGCGCCCCGCATCGACGCCTTGGCCAGGATCTCCTCGATGGGGCGAAGCCTGTCCATGCGTGCCTCCACGTCACGGATGCGGTCCCGAAGTTCATGTATCCTTCGCAGCAGGAACGCGCCGACGAGCATGGCTGCGGTGAGGATGGCCCCGCCAAACAAGCCGGTGAGGGCGACGAGGATTTCGTCTGGCATCGCCGCGGCTAGCGCACCCCGCCCTTCGACCACATGGTCCAACCATTGGCCCCTCTCCTGCATTCCCCATCCCTCATTCTTTTGAGAGTCGGGCGCGTCGCCGCAGCGTGGCCTCCGGCAAGCGGGACTACTACGAGGTGCTGGGCGTCCCGCGCGACGCCGGCGCCGACGCCGTGAAGAAGGCGTACCGCAAGCTCGCCATCCAGCTCCACCCTGACCGCAACAAGGCGCCGGACGCGGAGGAGAAATTCAAGGAGCTCTCCGAGGCGTACGCGGTCCTATCGGACCCCGAGAAGAAGTCGCGCTATGACCAGCTCGGCCACGCCGGCATCGACCAGCAGTACAGCGCCGACGACCTGTTCCGCAACGTCGATTTCGAGGACATCTTCCGCGGCATGGGCTTCGAGTCGCTCTTCGGCTCCATGTTCGGCTTCGGCGGCCGCGGCGGAGGCGGACCTGCGCGCGGCCGCGACCTGCAGGTCGAGCACTCCATCACGCTCGCCGACGCGTTCGCGGGCGCCGAGGCCGCGCTCGAGTACCACCGCCTGGAGGCGTGCGCGCACTGCAAGGGCTCCGGCGCCGAGCCGGGCACGAAGGTCGAGGCCTGCCCGACATGCAAGGGCACCGGTCAGTTGCAGCGCATCGTGCGCACCGCGTTCGGGACCTTGAGCCAAGTGAGCGCCTGCCCCGAGTGCCGCGGCGAGGGCCGGCGCATCCAGACGGCGTGCAAGCAGTGCCGCGGGTCGGGGCACGAGCGCCACCGCCGCAGTGTGACGGTCACGATCCCCGCCGGCATCGAGTCGGGGCAGAGCCTGCGCGTGGCGGGGCAGGGCGAGGTCGGCGGCCGCGGCGCCCCCTACGGCGACCTCTACGTCCTCGTCCACGTGAAGGCCGACCCGCGTTTCGAGCGCGACGGCGCCGACCTGCACATGGAACTGCCGCTCACCATCCCCGAAGCCGTCCTCGGCACGGAGGCGGACGTGGAAACGCTCGACGGCGCCGTCACCGTCACCGTGCCCGCGGGCTCCGAAACGAACCGCGTGCTGCGCCTCCGCGGCAAAGGCATGCCGTACCTGCGGGGCTCGGGCCGCGGCGACCTGCACGTCCGGCTGCGCGTCCTCGTGCCGGGCAAGGTGAGCGACAAGGCGCGCAAATTGCTGGAAGAGTTGGAGGGCGAGCTCGAAGGGGCGGGGCGCAAGCTTGGGAAGGGGAAGCGGAAAGGGCTGTTCAGTTGAGCCTACGGTCTATGCCGCTGCGGCCGGCTCGACGTCCTCGATGACCGGCTCGGCCGGCGTCTCCGCGCCCTCGGCCTCGACGGTGGTGGCTTCCCAGTTCTTCCTGTAGGTGGTGACGTAGCCGGCGATGCGGTTGCGGAACGTCGCCGTCTTCACGTCCGTCAATTGCGCCACGACCTTCTTGTTGTGCTCGAAGTCGCCGGTGAACTGGTCGTTGTACCTCTTGACCAGGTCGATCGCGACGCGCTTGATGTAGGTCTGGCGGATGTTTCCCATTCAGGACACCGGGGTGCAGGTCTCGGTGAGTGGAGGAGGGATATAAGCGTAGCCGGGTGGGCGAGATAGAAAAGCACCCGAAGAAACGTGCTTGCAAACCGGCCGTCTCGAGGAATGCGTCGCGTGCACGTGTTCGTCGTCCGGGGGGTGGGCCGCGCGCAGCGCGGGCGGCGCGAGCTGCAAGCGAGCGCCGCCAGGAGGCCGACGGCGTGGCGAGCGTTTGAGAACGCGAGCCGCGCCCAAAGGCCGACCCGCCCCCCTTGTCGGCTGGGGGGCGCGGGGGGGCGCAGCGCCCCCCGCAGTACACTTCCTGAGAAACGGGTTCCGAGCGCAGCGAGGGAATCCGTTTCTCAGCGAAGGTGCCAGCGCAACGGCGTCGCATCCTCGCGCACCAAGGCCCCCTTGGCCTCGAGGTCGAGCTGGACGCACTTGGCCCACCAGCGGTGGGTGCCGCCGGGGAACTGGTTGTGGCTGGCGGCTGCGCGGACGGCGTCGAACATCTCGCCTTGCGTCGCACCCGGGGCCTTGCGGGGGATGACCTTCAGGATGATCCCTTTCATGGCGGTGTACTTCTTCTCGTCCACCTGGTTCGTGTAGCCGGGGGCGTTGGGCGTCCCCACCGCGACCTTGCCAGCCGTCTGTTCGCGGGCGCCGCGGGTGTCTTTCTTGGCGTGGATGGTGGGGTCGAGGGTCTGCGGCCGGCTGCTGTGCTGGATCCCTTGGGC
>JBHEMF010000002.1:0-18463 GCA_046352665.1 Thermoplasmatota archaeon | reverse complement strand
GCTCCACCGATGGCGGCGAGACCGGGACTATTGGGGAAGAGCTCGAGGTCGACTCCGCCCGCCGGCAGGATCAGCCGGCCCGACAGGCCCGCGGCACCAAGCGTGATCGTGACTCGTCCGGCGGCCGTGACCGCCGCGGCGCCGGGCAGGAACCCTCGGCCGCGGATCGTGACAGGGAGCGCCATCGCGGCCGAGATGGGCACTTCCTGCAAGGAGACGTCCCACCCACCCTGGGGGCCACGCCACCAGTGCCGGCATGCTCCATCTGCGGGGCCGTACGTTTCCGGCAGCCCATAGGTGACATTTTCGTGCCGGAGCATGTGCGCCAAACCGCAATGCTCCCAAGGCATGCCGATGCCGCGGATGGCTGGCGTCCCGTCGGCCAGGCTAGGTTCGAGAGGAATCGACGCGGCCGACTGCGAAGGCCCCGTTGAAGCTGTTGAACGTAGCGTGCCATTGACAATGCCATACGCGAAATACGTCGGTCCACCAAAATCGTCGGCGTGGCAGGGGGGCGGTTGACCCGGGCATGGTATCGCGCGGGGGAGCCGGTCGGGCCCGCGCCCAAGGCCGACGAACGCCGAGCCATTCCAAACCAAGTTCACCCAATGTTCATGCGGGGCCAGTCCACACCTCCAGACTGTTCGGGCGGAGGAGTCCCAGACCCAGAGCGACGTTTGGTTGAGGGCAACCACGACGCCTCCTTCCGCCGCCGCAAACGAAGCTCCCGAGAAGTCAGACGGGGCCGTTAGGCAACCTGTTCCGGCGAGCCGCCCCGCCAACTCGGCGTCGGCTGCCCGGTCCTCGGCTGAAAGGCCCGACGGGCCCACACAGGCTGCGAGGGCGGCCGCCACGGCGACGGTCACAAGGGCACGTTTCATTGCACCGGAGTCTCCCGCAGCCACTGCACGTCGGAGATGTACAGGTCGCGGATGTCCTTCAGCCCGAGCCGCATCATCGCCAACCGCTCCAGGCCGAAGCCCCATGCCAACACATTGTCCTTGACGCCGAGCGGCTGGGTCACCTCGGGTCGGAAGATGCCGCAGCCGCCCAACTCCATCCAGCGGCCGTTGTAGAATACGTCGATCTCCATGGACGGCTCCGTGTAGGGGAAGTACGCGGGGCGGAAGCGCACCTGCGGGAAGCCCATCGCGGCGAAGAAGTGGCGGCAGAGGCCGACGAGCGTGTTGAAGGTGCAGCCGGGCTCCGTCACGATGCCTTCGATCTGCGTGAACTCCGGCAGGTGTGTCGCATCCATGGTCTCCTTGCGGAAGACGCGGCCGAGGCCGAACACCTTGTGCGAGACGGGCGCGCCATCGGCGGGCGCTTTGTGGAAGGCATCGGCGAGGTACCGGATCGTCGTGTTCGTCGTGTGCGTCCGCAGGAGCGACTTCTGGCTCACATCGCGGTCGAATCGTCCTCCCCAGCCAGCACTCCCCGTCTTGCCGCCGGTCTCATGCACGGCGGCGGCTCGGTCGAGGTCCGCTGCCGCCACGTCCATCTTCGCGGGCTCGGCGAGGTAGAACGTGTCCTGCATGTCGCGGGCCGGGTGGTCCTGCGGGATGAAGAGCGCGTCCATGTTCCAGTACGCGGACTCGACGTAGTCGCCGGCGATCTCCTGGAACCCCATGCTCCAGAAGATGCCGCGGATCTCTGCGAGGATGTGTGTAAGCGGATGCGCTTTGCCGGGGAACTGCGCTGCGACGGGGACGTCGAAGTCGAAGGGGCGCAGTTGCTGGCGCGCCTTCTCGGCGGCAGACAGGGTCGGCCACTTCGCGATGAGCTCGGGGGTGACCTGGTTCACTTCGGTGGCTTGGAGCGCCGAAGGGTCCACTCCGGCGGCGAACGTGCGGCCGGCCGGCGTGAGGGCGAGACTGCGGCGGCTGCGGGCCTGCTCGACGACGAGGCCGCGCTGCACGAGGGCCGCGATGGCGTTGGGCTCGCGCACCGTCTTCGGTGCCGTCCCGAGGTCGGCGAGGACGACTTCGTCCATCCCTTGCACTGGCACTCCGCCCTGCAGCACCAAGAACGTGCCGCCGGCGCCTTTCTCCATCGTGGCCCAGCCCTTCTTGCGCAGCCATCCGACCGCGACGTTCGCCTCCGCCGCAGCAAGGTGGGCCTGCGCCGCAAGGTCAGCCAACGCCAGCCGTCCTCCTGCGGCGTGCAGGGCGACCGCGGCGCGGCGCTCGGGCAACTGCTCACGTTGGAAACGCAAGCCTTCCCCGGAGAGCGAGTGGGACGTTTCCGTCTCCTCCTGGAGGGCCACGAGGCCGTGCCGCTGCGGCGCCCCCGCCGCTTGGAGGACCTCGGTCTCGGAGGCGAAGCCGGCAGCAAGCAGGCTGGCAGCGGTGGCGGCGGCACCGTCTTTCGGCAACGCGAGCAGGAGCCGCCGTTCTGCCAAAGAGAGATTCAGTTCCATGCCGCGTGCGCCCCGAGAATCTGGGGGGTCAAAAGCGCTCACCAGCCCACGACCGTTCGGCCGGACTGCGGCATCTGCGACTTGCTTCTCCCTGCCGCTCCGCTACTTGCTGCCAAAAAGGGCCGCGAGTTGGCCGCCGTACAGGGTCAGGATGAGGATGAGCGCGAACAGGCCGACGAAGATGTACACGCTCCTCTTGCGGGCTTTCAAGGCCTCGTCGAAGCGCTTCTGGCACTCGGGGCTGCAGACGCGGTTCCCCATCAAGATGGAGCGGCCGCAGACTTCGCAGTGGCGGTGCTCCGGCAGGTTCGCGACCCCTTTCGTCGTGGGCGCCGAGGGCATCGGTGTGCCCGCCGCGGCGGGCGACGGCGACGTCGGCGTGGAGGGTCCGGGGAACGGCGTGAAGTCGGTCAATGCAGCACGACCTTCTTGCCTGCAACGGTCGTGCCACGGAAGGGCTTTCCGGCCACCGCGAGGCCCAGGTTCGCGAGGTCGTCCCCTTTCACGACACTGGTGGGGATGCCGTGCGTGGCCAGGAGCACGGTGGCGGGGCCGTCGATGACGCCTGGCGCCCCTGCGGCGGTCCATTCGCGCTCCTCGATGATGCCCAGGAGCTCCTCGAAACTGAGGCTTGGCTTGAATTGGGCGTCCTTGTGCTTGTTGGGGTCGCGGGTGTACACGCCGTCCACGTTCGTGGCGTCCACGAAGCGGGCGCACTTGCCCTCCACGGCAAGCTCGACTGCGACGTAGTCGGTGGAGTGGCCGGGGACCGTCCCCCCCATCACGACGAGGTCATGCTGCTCGGCGAACCGCAAAGCCTGCGCGACGGAATGGGGGATCTCCAGGTTCACGTTCGCGCCGAAGCGCCGGAGCACGCAGGCGAGCGTCTGGGCGTTGAGGCGTGTGGCCTGGATGCCGATGCGGTCGAGCAGGTCCTCGGAGACGGCCGCAGCACGGGCCGCTTTGATGTACTGCCGGGCCGGGTGGCCGCCGCCCACGACGACGAAGAGTTGCCGCTCCTTGGACCACGCCATGAGGCTCTCGGCCACGCGCGCGAGGAAACCGGGGTCCGGCTCCGCGGGGGCGAGGATGCTGCCGCCCACGACGAGGCTCACGCGTTCCATGCGGCTTCGGCAAGGCCTCGGGGTTCTTCAGGGAGGCGGTGCCCGGCCGGGCGCGGGCATGGGGCGCTTGCCCGTTGCGTCCGGTTCGAAGGGGGGTGGCGCGCCGCCTGGCATCGCATCGACGACGCCAAGGAGGAACGTGCGCAGCCGGTCCGTCTTGGACTCGAGCTTCAGGACGATCTCGTCGAGGCCATGCACGGCGCGCTGGACGTCCGGCGGCAGTGTGCCCGCCTTGTCGAGGACCTGGATGTAGTTGCTGAGGGCCGCGAGAAGGTTCCAGTAGTCGTGGAACGCGGTCCGGACGTCGCGGCGGACCTCCGCAAGCGGCCGCGGCGAATGCTCGTCGCCGGGTCCGAGGACGTGGCCGAGAAGGCGCCGCAGCTCCTCCTGCCCGAAGGGTTTCGCAAGGTAGCCCCAGGCGTCGTAGCGCGCGGCGATGGTGGGAAGGTCGGCGTTCGCGCTGAAGAAGACGACGGGGATGTCCGCCGTGTCGGGGTTGGAGCGCAATGTCGCCATGAGGGCGGCGACGTTGAGGCCGCCCATGCGCAGGTCCTGCAGCACCAGGCCGGGGCGCTCCCGCTCGATCGTCTCCAGGACGGAGTTGGGGTCGCGCACGGTCGTCACCTGGTACCCCATCGACTCGATGAGCATCCCGGTGCTGTCCAGCACGTCGGGCTCGTCGTCGGCGATGAGGACCTTCATCGCCGCGTCTCCTGGGTTTCCTGGAAGATGACGGTGGGCTCGCGCAGGACAGCGCGCAGCCGTGCCGCTGCCGCGTCCACCTCGATGGCCGAAGAGGCTGGACTGGCCCCGACGGGGGCAAGGACGGCAAGGAAGAAGTCGTTGTCGAGACTCACGGCGGTGAGGCGCACGGTCTTCCCTTCGACGGTGGCGCGCTGCGGCCGGTCGTCGGACCATTCCTGCATCGCGGACTCGGCCGCACCGAGCATGGCCGCGGCCATGGCGGAGAAGGAGTCGTCGCTCACGGCGCGTGCCATGCGGGCCGCCACCGTCATGCCGTCGCGGCTCACGACGGCTGCACCCCAGCGCGTCTTGCCGTCCACGAGGCGGGCAAGCACTGCGCGGACCTGGTCGCCGCGGTCCATGTCAGGCCCCCCGCCGCAGCCCCATGGCGCGCGCCATGGCCTTGTCGCGGTCCTCGTGCGCGCGGCGCGCAAGGAGCGCGCCTTCCACGACCGAGGTCACCTGGCCGGGGATGAGCGGCTTCGTGAGGAACTGCTCGATGCCGGCCTCGTTGATGGCGCGGACCGCCACGGAGAGGTCGGGGTAGGCCGTGAGGAGGAAGCGTGGCACACGGGGCGCCATCAGTTTGGCCTGCTTCAGGAATTCGAGGCCATCCATCTCCGGCATGCGGTAGTCGCTCAGGATCAGGTCGGCGCCGGAGCTGCCGAGGAGCTTGAGCGCCGCGGGCGCCGACGTCGCCGTGACGCAGCGCACGTTGGGCACAGCCTCCTCCAAGAGGGTCGCGAGCGAAGAGAGGATGTCCGGCTCGTCATCGACGATGAGGATGGTCTGGGTACGTGGCATGGGGGCTCGGACCTGTACGCGCATGGCAATCGACAGGCTGCTTTTGTCCGCCGCCGTTCCTAGGCCTCGCGCACGAATCGTCCCGGCGCCTCGACGAGGGCCGAGCGGACGCGGGCCACGAGGTCGGCGGCTTCGAGCGGCTTCGTCAAGACTGCCTCGGGCCGCGCTGCCGCGAGCTCCGAGTCGTCCACCTCGATCTCGGTGTAGGCCGTGATGAGGATGCGCGGGACGCCCGGCAGGAGACGGGAGGCTTGGGCAAGGAAGCGCAGCCCGTCCATGCCAGGCAGGCGGTAGTCCGACACGACGACGTCGGCCCCCTCCCGTTCCAGGATGCGCAGGCCCTCCTCGGCCGTGGCGGCAGACAGGATGCGGGCGCGGGGGAGCACCGACTGCAGCAGGTCGAGGATCGAGTCGCGCACGTCGTCCTCGTCGTCCACGAGGAGGATCGTCGGCCGGTCGCCGTGCATGCAGACCCATTTGGTGCGTACCCTTCATAGAATGGGGCCAGAGCGGGCCGAGGCACGGGGGGAAGCACCGGGCAGGAGGCACGCTCGCGGTGGGGGCACGCCGGGACGGTACGTGCGAGGGGGCCGAATAGGCACACGGCGCAATAGCCGGTCATATGTGTCCTGCGTCCGATCCGAAAACGCCGGAGACCCCGCCGCGCCGCCGGGTGAACGATCCGATCGACAAGTTCGCCAACATCAAGCCGGCGTTGAAGGACAAGGAGTCGCAGGAGCGCTTCGCCGACCACATGCGTGCCATGTGGGACGGTTTCAGGGGCGATCCCCCCCAGGAGCCCGCGCCCGACGTCGTGGCGAGCCCGCCTGACGGCCCAACGCCGCCGGTGGCGGCCACGCCCGACCTCCCTGCCCTGCCGCCGACTGGCCGCATGGCACCCCGCGAGCGCTCCATGCGCCGCCCGATGCAGGCCCCGCTCCCCGAGCCGGGCCGCTTCCTGCCCCGCCGCGCCCTGGTGACGCTGCGCCCCAAGCCCGCTCCCTCCCGCGTCACCCTCGGCGAAGCCGCGCGCCGTCTTGCACCCTCCGAGCCGGTGCAGTTCGCGCAGGAGCTTGCCAAGGTGAACATGATCCTCGCCGTGCGTGGCCCCCGCCGCCCTGGCATGGGTGCCAAGCTGCGCAGCACCTTGGCGTCCGTCGTGGTGCTCTCCATGGCTTTCGCCTTCTTGGGCGCTGCCCTCGTCGAGTGGGGCCCCGTCGCCATCGCAGCGCCGGCACCCCTCCTGGAGGGGGCTGCGAGCAGCCTCGCGTTCAACGGGGGCCACGGCCTTGCCGACGAGAAGGTGCTCGTCTGCCACAACCTCGGCCACAACCCCCACACCATCTCCGTGGACGGGTCCGCGCTGCCCGCACTTTTGGCGCAAGGAGACATCCTAGGCCCCTGCGGCGAGCAGGGCGACGGTGCCTTCCCCGGCAACGAGACCCTGCCGGAGGACAGGGTCCTCGTCTGCCACAACGCCGACCACAATGCGCACGAGATCATCGTCGCAGCCTCGGCAGTCCCCGCGCTCCTGGCCCAAGGCGACACGTTGGGCGCATGCGTCCCCGCCGAAGGCAACGAAACTGCTCCTCCGGATGGCAAGATCACGATCTGCCACGCCACTGGATCGGATTCGAACCCATTCGTCGAGATCACGATCGACGTGAGCGGCCTGGCGGGGCACGCAGGCCACGCGGACGACATCATCCCGGCGCCAGCCGAAGGCTGCCCTGACGGCGGCGGCGACGGCGGCGACGGCCACAAGATCACGGTCTGCCGTGCGACTGGTTCCGAATCGAACCCGTTCGTCTTGATCGAGATCGACGAGCACGCCGTGAAGGGCACGGACCTCTACCCTGTGCCACAGGGCGGATGCCCGACGACCGTCGGACCCACCGCGACCTTCGCCTTGGCCTGCGCCGGCCTCACCGCCACAGTCGATGGCACGGCCTCGGCAGGCGGCGTCGTGGCTTACCTCTGGGACTTCGCGGGCCTAAGCAACGCCACGACGGCCACGGCCGCTTTCGCGTTCCCGGCCAACGGCACCTTCACGGTCACCCTCTACGTGGCCGACGCCGACGGGCTCATCGACAGCGTCTCCCATGACGCTGTCCTGCCGTGCGGCGACGCGGCAAACGAGCCCCCCCTGGCGGCCTTCGTCTATTCCTGCATCGGCTTGGCCTGCCACTTCAACAGCACCGCCACGGACCCAGACGGCACGATCGTCTCCTGGGCGTGGGACTTCGACGGCTTCGGCAACGCGACGGACCCGGCCCCAGGCTTCACCTTCCCGCACGCAAGCATCCACCCCGTGACGCTCACGGTGACCGACGACGGCGGAGCGCAGGCGACCGTGACCCACGGCGTCTCGCTCGGCGGAGGCGGCGGTGGCGGCGGCGGAGGAGGCGGTGGAGGCGGCGGAGGGCCGACGGGCGGCAACTCGCCCAACCTCGGCGCCACCGACACGCCAACACCCCCCGGACGCCCCATCGGGTTCCCCGGCGCCCCAACGGGCGGCGGCCAAGGCCCGCACTTCATCGCCTCCGGCGTGGGCGGGCCTCTTGTGCCCGGCTTCGGACTTCCTGACAACTTCGTGGCCGAGGCCGCGATCCTCGCCGGCACGTCCCGCCGCGCCCACCGCGAAGGCACGCACCACGGCGAGGACGAGGACCAAGGCGAGGAATCCGGCGAGCCCGAGACGGAACTCGACGGCCAGTCGGACCTCTTTGCGCCCTGAAGGTTCCGAGCGAGGAATCCGTCTCTCAGGCTTGGTACTTGTAGCGCAGGATCGCCACGATGCCCCCGAAGGCGTTCATGAGGATGCCGCCCTCCTCGGAGTTGCCGGAGACGATGTGGACCTTGGCGCCGGAGGACTCGGCAAGGTCGGACAGCTCCTCCACGACGTCGCGGCGCACCGTCTCCGTCTGGTTGCCGCCCCAGCGCTTCGTCACTTCGAGTGTCGCCTCGTCGGCCTGCATCTTGGGCACGGTCTTGTGCAGGACCTCGCCGGACTGCCGGTTCGTGAACGTGAGGCGGACCTTGCGCAGGTTCTCGGCGAGCAGGAGGTGCTCGACGGCGCCGGCCTCGAGGGCGTCGCGCACGTGGGCTTCACCGTACGTGGCAAGGCCGCCGTCGGCCTTCGAGGTCTCGCGCAGGAAACGCTGCATGAGGCGGCGGTCCTCCATCATGCCGATGCCTTCGATGGCGGCCGAGGCGGCCTCGACGAGCTCCTTCAGGCCCTGGTCGTCGTCCGTGTAGCCGACGTCGAAGTGCTGGGGGTGGAGGCGCTTCTGCAATTCGTGGTGCAGGTAACCCTCCTTGGCGAAGAAGTCCTTCGTGGCGCCGGGGCCGGCCAGCAGGATGGCCGTGACGTCGGCCTGCAGGAAGATCTCCGTCGCCTTCTCGCCGCAATAGGCGAACCACTCGTGCGCCGCGATCTCGATCAGGCGCTCGAAGCGCTGCGCCGACTGGCCGCCGCGGCCGTGCTTGGAGGGGACCTGGCTCTGCCGGTTGAAGACGGCCTGGATGGTCTTGCCGCGCAGGAAGCCCATGCTGCACTCCTTGCGGTCGATCACGATGAGGCCGTACGTGTCCTCGGCGCGGCCCATGCCGAGGAGGGGCTCGAGGTTGAAGCTCGACTCGCAGCGGTACTGGTACGTGGCGACGGGCAGCGGCGGCTCGATGAACTCGGCCACGAAGTCGGTCTTGTTGCCGCCGAGGTTCACGCTGCCCACGAAGATGGCGAGGCCGTTCTTGGGCGTCTGGCGGTAATTCTTGAGGCGGGCGGCGATGCTCGTGAGGGCGGAGACGACGGCGTCCTGCGTCTGCTTGGACTTGATGTTGGAGGCCTGGCCGATCTCGTCGCGCACCATGCCGGCAACGTCATGGAGCTGCCGTGTCGGCGGCACGTAGAGTGTCACGAGTGTCGTGCCCTGGCCCCGGTACTCCGCCAGCTCCTCCAGCGTGCGCTTGAAGACGTACTTCTGCCGTTCCGTCCACTCCGTTTCCTTGGGCGGGGCTGCCAACATGGCGCCGACGGAACGCGGCTATTTGAACGGCCCCGCGCGGCACGCACGAATCGTCCCGCCCCGGCACGGCTTCGCAGATAACCCCTGCGCAGCACGAATATAAGCCCAAGCCAGCCAAGCGGACGTTGTGTCCCGACGCGAACATGCCCTCATCCTCGGCGACGTCCTCGATGCCCTCGACCGCATCGCCCGGCAGGGAGGGCGCGCCAGCCTCGCCGGCCTCGCGTCGCGCGCCAACCTGCCGCACGACCGCCTGAAGGAGTACCTCACGGAGCTCCGCGGGCACGGCATGATCGGGGAAGAGCCGCTGCCGCACCTCAGCGCGAAGGGCGCACAGTTCCTCGAATGCTACCAGGCGTGGATCCGTGTCCAGGAGCTGTACGGCATCCACAGCCCCGGCCTCACACCTGGCTTCACGGCGCAGATGCCTGCGTAGCCTGGCATTGCCCGTCTCGGAAGGGCCATGGCCGGTTCGGCCTTCGCCCAACGATTCCGCCATGGCCTTCATGCCGCGCGCCCCATCTCGCCATATGCGGACCTTCGCACTCGCCGGCCTCGCTGCCATGCTGCTCTTGGCCGGCTGCGCCCAAACGTCCACCCCCGGCGCCACGACGACGTCCGGGCACGGCATCGCGTCCGGGGAGCCGAACGGGCCCGGCGGCCATCCCGGCGGCGCGCTCGTTCGGCCGAGCCATGCCGACAACGAATCGCAGGGCCTCCGCCTCGAAGGCGACGAGGACGCCTCCGGGATGAGCCGCGGCGGCAGCGTCACCTTCACGTTCGTCGCCACGAACGTCGGCGCCGACGCCACGACGCACGGCGCCTGCGAGAAGCCCTACGCCTTCACGCTGCGCGACGCCCACGGCAAGGAGATGCCGCTCGACGTCCCCATGGCCCACTGCATGGTGTTCAGCGACGACCCGTTCGCGGCGGGCGCCAAGATGGACTTCAGCCGGGCATGGAACGGCACGTACGCGGAGGGCGACCACCTCGTCGATGCGCCCGAAGGCGCCTACACCCTCACGGCGACGTTCACGGCGTGGCGCGGCGACGTGAAGGCCGAGGTGTCCGTGACGCTTCCCGTGAACATCGTGCGGATGAACGAGTTGTGATGCGTCCCACGCGGCACTGAACGCGAAACGCACGAAAACGCACGAAACCCGAGCCGTTTCGTGAGTTTTCGTGTTTTTCGTGTTTCGGCCGAGTCTAGATGTACGGATGTCCGCGCTCGACCTTGAGCTTGTCCAGCTCCGCCTGGACGCGCCCCTGGACGTCGGCGGCGACGGCGTGCACGTCCGCCTTGGCGTCCGACGCCTTCGCCTTGGGGAAACGCATCGGCGGCAGGAACCGGATGCGCCACTTCACGGGCTTCGGCAGCAGGTTCGTCGGCACGGGAATGGGCATCTTGAGGAGCTGCTCGTAGGACTTGATCGTGCGCTCGACGGGGTTCGACTCCTCGCCGCCGAGTATGGCGACGGGTACGATGGGTACGCCCTCGGCCATCGCCACACGGACGAAGCCGCGCGCGAATTCGGTGAGTTTGTAGCCGGCGCCGGCGCGGAAGGCGCCTTTCTCGCCTTCCGGGAAGACCATGACGAGGTGGCCAGCGCGCAGTGCCTCGGCCATCGCGTCCTTGCTCACCTTGGCAAGGCCCACCTTGCCTGCGAACTGCGCCGTGGCCGGGGCGACGAACCATGCGGCGTGGACGAGGCCGCGCGGTGTCCGGTCCAATTCGTCATGCAGCACCACGGCGGTGAGGGCGTAGTCGAGGCCGAGCCAACCCGTGTGGTTCGCGGCGAGGATGGCAGGGCCCTTGGGCACGTTCTCCAGGCCGTCCGCCTTGAGCCGCGTGTAGCCTCGCAAGGCCCGCAGGTAAGGCATGAACTTCGCGACGTACGCCGGGTCGAACGGGTCCGGCTTGGCTTGCTTGGACGTGGGCGCCTGCACGGCCTTTCGCGCCTTCGCCGCCTTGGGGTTCGCGCGGGAGGGCACGAGGCGGCGACGGTGGCGCGGGTTATCGAGTTTGGCCACGCGCCCACGGTTTTTGTCCTCGCGCCATCGCCATGCAAACCACCGATTGCACCGAACGGCGGCGCGAAATCGGTGAAATCGGTGAAATCGGTGGTTCGGCCGCCGTGGAGGTTGCGAAACCTGTCCCCTTGCGCTCGAGACTAGGTGCAGTCCTCGTCGGCCTTGAGGAGCCGCAAGCCCGGCATGCTTGGGCAGAGTCCAGGGCCCTCGCTCTGCACCGCGACGCGGTTCACCACTGCCGGACCCGTGTCGTCGGCGAAGGCCACCGCGACCTTGCCGCTCGGCAGCACGGCCATCTCGAAGAAGTCGCCGAGTTCGCGGCCGCCGGAGCAGCCGGTGCCCTGCGTGCAGATGGGGCCGACGTGGTTCGGCGTCTGTGTGACGGGAACCGAGGTCACCGACATGGTGCCCGTCGCGGTGACGTTGGCGAAGGAGACGATGGGCACCCATGTCGCATTGGCGGGGGCGTCGTCGGGCAGGCCGGAGCCGTACGTGGCGTAGTAGCCGATCGCGACGTGGCCCGCCTCGCCCGCCACGACCCATGGGAACGCCGCCGTCACCGTGTCAGGCGTGACTTGCACGGCGGGGCTCCACGAGTCGCCGCCGTCGCGGGACTGCGTGTGGAAGATGCGCATCCCCTTGGCGTGCGTCTCGGCCCAGACGTAGTGCAGGCCGTCGGCCTTGTCGAGGGCGAGTGTGCCGAAGATGGCGCCCGCCTTCTCGCCGGCAGGGGCTTCGTGGGCGACGAGCTCGTCGAACGTGCGGCCGCCGTCGCGAGAACGATAGACGCGCTGCGCCGCAGTGCCGCCGATGGCGGTGCCGTACGGGATGAAGAGTGTTCCCTTGGAATCGACCACCGCGTCGCCGGCGATGCCGTTCGGGCCCGTGTCGTTCTGCGCTTGGTTCGTGGTGCCGGGGACGAGGACGGGCGGCAGCCAGGTGAGGCCGCCGTCGAGGCTCTTGCCGACCATGAGCCCGCCCACACCGCCCTGCGGGAGGAGCGGGCATGGGATGGGGGCCGGGACGTCGCAGAGCGGCACGGAGCCGGGGGCCGCGTTGAAGACGAGGTAAGCCGCGTCGCCGTCGGTGGCGAGCCAGTTGCGGTCTGCCCAGGGCAGGTAGCCCGCCGTGGGGCGTGGCGTCCACGTGGCGCCTTGGTCGTCGGAGTAGGCGACGGATTCGCCGCCGGTCACGTACGGGTACAGGTTGGCCGGGTTGTCGGGGACGCGGGAGGGACGCCACTGGCCCGTGAGGAGGAGGCGGCCGGAGGCGAGGACGTCGATGTCGGAGTCGCCGCCGCCGAAGGGGTAGTCCGCCTTGCCGAGCCACGTCCAGTTGCGGCCCTGGTCGGTGCTGCGCCAGAGGCCGTCGCCCCGCTTGGCCGTGAAGTTGTTGGGCTGGTCGACGGGCGGCGCGGAGCCCATCACGCTCGTGAAGTACAGCGTCCCGTCGGGTGCGGCAAGCAGGCTCGGCTCCGAACCGAAGCCCTCGGGGGCGGCCGGAGTCACGGGGGCGGCGAAGTCGTAGCGGATGCCGGGGTCGGCGACGTCGGCGTGGATGGTGACCTGTGTGCATCCCGCCAGGAGGGAGACCAGGAGGAGGGCAAGGGGGACGCGCACAGGGGTCCGACGGTGGGGCGCATGATGACCGTTTCGTGGGGGCAAGTCCGACGACGTCAACGAGCCACGGAACCCACGGAACGCACGGAAACGCGGGTCAACCTGCTGCACGGCGAGTAGCGACAGGTTCCTGCAGTCCGACGACGGCGTCCACTTCGGCGCCCGAACCGTCCTGCATTTGGGGCCTCATTTGTCCTCGGGCGGCCTGGGAGACCAGTGAGTGCATCGAGTGCAGTGAACCGATTGACGGCAATTCATTCCACTCACTGACTCCTCCCAGGCCGCCATTACTGAGGGCCAAGTCGTACGAAGTCGCCGTCGTCGGAACGGCCCTTTCTCTGGACGTCGCAAACACACGTCGTTTCGGTGCCATCGGATCGGTGGTTCCGGGGCGTAGCGGCCGCGAGCAACGACACGAAATCGCAAATCCCTACCATCCTCAAATCCCGGGCCTCCCACACGACTTCCTCCGATACATCGTGCCACTTCGAAGGGCGGCTTCGCCGCGCCCGCAATCGTCCTGGAGGACCAACTGCTCGGCCACGCCGTCGTCGTCGGAACGGTCGTGGTCCTGGCGCTAGCCTCCACAGGAATGACGAAATCGCTAATCCCTGCCCATCCTCAAATCCCGGCCCTCCCACACGAGACCCCTGCCCCTCGCGCGCGCCCGCGAACATACATATCCCAATGACAAACATCCCGCGTGCCCTTCACCCGGGCGATTGTCCGCCATTCGCCCACGGACCAAGCCCGCCCGCTCCGGACCGGAACCCTTTTCTTGCGCGAAGCCGCCGCAACCCTGTTTTGGGAAGGCCTTGGCGCCTGCCGGGCCCGCCAGACATCGAAACGGCTATAAGCGGCCAAATCAACGTGCGTCCCGCAACGGGGATGCCCCTGGGCTCCCCGGCCAGGTGCCCACCATGTCTGCCTACCGCCCCCTGACTGTCTGCGTCCAGGTCCTCCTGGCCGTGGCGATGACGCTGCCCCTCCTTGCGGGCACGGTGCAAGCCGGCCCCTTCATCACCCCGGCGCAGCAGACGCAGATCGAGGCCGCCTCCCCCGCAGGCTACGGCCCCGGCGCCCCCTTCGGCTCCTGGAGCAAGATGAAGGAGACGCAGACGTTCTACATCCACAGCAACCACGCCGGTGGCGGTGGCGGCTATGGCAACCCGGACGCGCCAGGCAGCATCAGCGGCCTCGGCTACGACCAGCTCCTACCCATCCTCGCGGCGGACACCGAAGAGTACGCACTCGGCGGCAACGGCTACGCGGCCGGCCCGTACGCGGCCGCGCCCTTCTACGCCACCTTCCCGGGCAACAACCCGACGTTCGGCGCCTGCCAGACCCTCGCCCCCGCCGTCCTCGACGAGACGGCGCTCTTCCACTTCAAGATCAATTTCTACGCATCCTACGGCGGCCAGGAGGACGAGCAGATGCGCGTCTACTTCTTCGACCTGGGCCCGACCTGCGCCATAGCCAACAACGGCCAGCCCATCGCCCTCGTCCTCGCCACCGGCGGCACGCAAAGCACCATCACGGGCGCCCAGAACGCCAACGCTTGCGACGCCTACGTGCGCAGCGGCTGCCTCAGCACCAGCAACGCCGGCCTCTTCAGCGGCGAAGTGGACGTCTGCGGCAACCTCGGCGGCAACCAGATCACGCCCGCGTGCAGCACCACCTATGGTTACCCACTGGCGCAGGGCCACCGGCTCGGCTTCCAGATCCACGCTTACAGCAACGACCTCGCAAGCCCCCCCTTCACGACGGGCTTCGCCCCCCCTGACGACGCGGGCAACCTCATCCTGGCCTTCGACTCTCTGCCCGACGCCCCGAACTTCCTCGACGGCTACCCCTCCAACTTCCAGGTGACGGCGGAGTCGGCCCGCGTCAACATGTGGAACCAGGACCGCTTCGGCACCGTCACGACAACCTACCCCACGGCCAGCATCAACGGCATCCCGACCAACGCCCTCGACCGCACGCTGCACTGGAACGCCATCCAGTTCGACACCTGGGGCCACAACTGCCCGATGAGCCAGCAGCCCAACCTGGTGCGCTTCCAGAACTCCTGCAACGCGGCCAACGGCCAGACGCAGCTCAACTTCATCGACGGCATCGCCGAGGAGTCCACGGCGTGGCGCATCCGCGACATGACCGCCACGCACACGGGCGCCGGCTACTGCGGTCCCGACGGCACCTTCTGCTACGGCAGGTTCCTTG
Organism: Thermoplasmatota archaeon; assembly: GCA_046352665.1. Taxonomy (GTDB): domain Archaea; phylum Thermoplasmatota; class E2; order JACPAO01; family JAHFTW01; genus JAHFTW01. Next base: position 3,474 of record JBHEMF010000002.1, on the reverse strand, counting down.
CCATGGACCTGACCCTCGGCCTCTCCGGCTTCGACCCCGGCCAGGACCGCCTCAAGCTGCAGTGCTGCAACTACTACAACAAGCCCATCGAGGAGGTGGACTCCGGGGCCAACGGCGACGGCGTCCTGGGCCTGCAGCGCTACCAGTACGAATTGACGTATCCGCCCGAGTTCAAGGACGGCACGTACCAGATCGAGTTCCAGGACGAGATCCACGGCTGGAACACCCCCATCCAGTTCTCCGTGGGCGGCTCCGGCTTCGAGTTCAAGTTCCACGACGACGAGCCCCTCGTCGATCCCACCGGCCCCACGGCCGACCACCTCGTCGCCCTGGAGGAATCGACGAAGTACTCCATGCTCCTCACCAACAACGGTGTCACGACGGACACGTTCAGCCTCGCCGTCCCCGTCCCCGGCCAGGGCTGGATCGCGACCGTGAGCCCGCACCAGGTCACCCTGCCGCCCAAGGGCTTCGCGAACGTGGACGTCATCGTCACCCCGCCGCCCACGGCGCACGCCGGCGACATCAAGGTCGTCTCCGTCACGGCCACGGACCCGCAGTCCAACCAGGTGAAGACCCTCTACACGCGCACCACGTACACGGCGCAGCAACTGCACGGCGTCCGTGTGACGACCCCCGCGGGTCTCATTGAGATGCGACCGGGCTTGAGCAAGGTCCTGGGTGCCGTCGTCCACAACAACGGCACCGTCCAGGACGAGTACGTGCTCACGGCAAGCGGCCAGCCCGACGGCTGGTCGGTCGGCATCTCGCCCACGTTCCTGAACGTCCTTGCCGCAAGCCGCGAGGATGTCTCCGTGAACGTCCTCGCCGACGCGGCGGCACCCCCCGGTTCCTCTTTCACGCTGAACCTCAAGGCGTGCAAGAACACGGACGCCTCGGTGTGCGGCAGCGTGGACATCCCCATCACCGTCTACATGGTGCACGGCGTAGACGTCTCGGTCCTGCCGGAGCTCGACCCGCAGTGCGCCACGGCGCTCGGGCGCGCCGGCATCCAGACCAGCGAGCAGAACCCCGCCGACCTGATCCCGTGCGCCACGATCGCGATGCGCGACGCCGAGTGGGACAACGTGGTCGTGACCCCCGCCGGCTGCGCCGGACCCTTCGTCCCCACCCCGGGCGTCACCTGCAGCACGACCACGATCCGCAACCGCGACACCAAGTTCGACGACGGCTCCATCTTCCGCGTGAAGGTCGAGAACACCGGCGACAGCGAGGACGCCATCGCGATCACGACGGCGTGGGACCCCACGGGGCAGGCTGCCCCTCTTGGCTCACAGTACCACCGCACGCAAGACGTGAAGGACGCCAACGACTGCGACGGCACCAACGACATCGGCTACAACAACGGCGGCGGCGATGGCGTCCCCGACGGCTGGCGCTTCCGCATCCTGGGCGGTGCCGCGGGCACCAACCCGTTCGGTGCCAGCCTGGAGGGCATGGCGGCGGACCCCGGCATGGTCTACGGCGAACCTACCTCGCCCACCCCGCCAGCCCGCATCGACTTCAACGGCCCCGAGTCCGTTCTCTGGGGCTGGGGCAACACGGCCGCCCCGCAGCGTGGCGTCGCAGGAGTGAGGGGCGACGGCACCGGCTTCTCCGGTGAGCACAGCATCGGCACCGTCACACTCCCCGCCCACGCGGCGCAGTACGTCTATGTCGAGCTGTTCTGGCGCACCCCGCTCCCCGGCATGGACGGCAACGACGACTACAACACCGGTGACGGCTCCGTGGACGGCTGCACGGCGGCCGGCTACGAGGCCAGCGGCAACCAGTTCGACCCCTGCGGCGGCGAAGGGCCCACGACGGGCCCGCGCTGCAACAACTTCCGGGTCCGCATGCCCAGCCCGAACGCCTACCTGCGCTTCTCGTACCGCTCCCTCGACGAGTCGAGCATCCACGGCAGGTTCCTCCTGCACGCGGCCCTTGACGGCAACAGCCGCACATCTACCGTGAACCCTGACGGCAACGACCCCACGGCGGCCAACCTCCACCACACGGTCCTCCTGGAGCGGGGCATCGGCCAGCCCGACGAGGAGTACGTCCCCATCGGCACCGCAACGCCGTACGCCACGTTCGACATGATGGCGACGAACACGGGCAACGAGTACGACAACCTCAAGATCGACGTGGATGACGGCCACAACGGCTGGATGCACACGTTCCCGTTCCTGCCCGGCGCCCCCGCCGGCTCCGGGACAGGCATCGTGCCCACGGGCGCCGGCCTTCTCCAGCCTACACCGGTCACCTATCCGTCCTGCGGCCAGTGCGTCGCGCGCCCTGACCGCACCTGCACCTTCTCCGACGCGGCGCAGCAGCACCTGGTGTGCAAGACGATGGGCATCTTCGACGCCGTGAATTTCCAGGCGCGCTGCATCCCGCCCACGTTCGCCCAGGTCGGCGACTACGACGACATGACGATCGAGGTCTCGAGCGACCGCGCCAACGAGTTGAACGGTGTCAACATCATCTCGCGCACGACCGTGCGCTGCACGGCGCAGGGCAACTACGCCTTCGAGCTCGAGAACCCGAACCACGACCTCATCGCGTACCCGACGCAGACCATCGCGTTCCCGTTCAGCCTGCGCAACATCGGCCTCGCCAACGACCGCTACGAGATCCGCGTGGACGCCCACGTGAAGAGCGACGGCACCACCGCGAACCCGACGAACGACCCCTGGAACCCCAAGACCTCCTCGGGCCTTGTCGCCGCCGTCCCCGCCGGCTTCTGGTACCACGGCTTCCTCTCGGTCACCGTGCCGGCCGACGCCCAGATCACGGACGACGCCATCACCGGCGACGTGACGCCCGACGAGCACTTCCGGCTCATCATCAAGAGCCTGGACAGCTCGGCGCAGGAATCGAAGGTCCTCGACTTCACGGCGATCGTGACGGACATCCCGAAGTTCACCGTGACGGCGGACCCGGTCACGATCGCGGGCGGCACGTCGGACGCCGTGAAGATCCACGCCATCGACTGCTCGCCTGACACCGTGGACCCCGTGGACTGCCAGGCGACCGGCCTGACCAGCGTCTCGTTCAACGGGTACTACCTGAGCGAAAGCCGCGGCCTGCCGCCGCTGCCGCGCGACTTCGCGTTCACCTGCCTGCCCGGCGACACCGACGGCGACGGCTTCGAGGACAGCTACGAGGTGCGCAACTTCGCCGCGACGGCCTGGCAGGACAACACGGTCCCCCCGACGGGCACCCCCGGCCCCAAGGTGACACAGCACCCGCACTTCGACAAGTACCGCGGCTGCTACAGGAGCGCCCTCGGCGCAATCCCGGGCCCCGCCCTGTCGCCCAACTGCTACCCCGTGACGCCGGACCCGACGCTGCCGCCCTGCGGTTCGTTCGAGTGGAAGGTGCAGCCCACCTTCGCGCCGTCGGCGGATGCCACGCAGCAGCTCGAAGTGAGCGTGCCGCCGGACCAGCTCGGCATCAGCCGTGTGGCAC
>JBHEMF010000001.1:0-20262 GCA_046352665.1 Thermoplasmatota archaeon | reverse complement strand
GCCCCGAGGGCGGCGAGTCGGACGAGGAGTTCAAGGCCCGGATCCGCCCGACGCTGCGAGCGGAGGTGGCCAAGGCCAAGGAGAGCGGCACGCTGGTGCCGGCCGTCGCCTGGGGCTACTTCCCCGTCAACGCCGACGGCAACGACCTCGTCGCCGGGACGCAGGCGTCGCACCGTCTCGCGCAGCCCTTTCGTGGGCTCGAAGGCCGCCGCCTGGAAACGGATGCCGTCGCGGTCGGTAAGCGCCACGAAGGCATGGCCGCCGGCGCGGGTCTCCGGCAAGGCCTGGACCGTGCCGGCGACGCGAATCGTGGCGAGCTCCGGCGTCTCGGCGACGTTGTCGATTGGCGTCACGTGGTCGCCACTGGCCTGGTTCGTGGCCCAGAGGAGCCAGCCGTCGATGGGTTCCTGTGCTGCGAACGGCAGGTTGCGCGTCGCGGCGGCCAGGAGCGCCTCGGGATCCCGTCCTCGCAAACCAAGGAGAACGGGGTCCGGGCCGTGCGGCACGCAGGCGACGCGTCCTTCCTCCGGGTCAGAGGTGTGGAACGTCGCCCCTGTCGCGTCAAGGCCCAGGAGTGGCTCCGGACTGACTGCGCGCGGCGTCCCCCAACGCGACGGGTGTCGGTAGGCGATGAACTCGTAGCTCGACGCCGGACCTGGCCAGGCGAGGGCGCCGAGGCATCCGGCCAAGGCCCGCCCACCTTCGGTCTCGCGGTGCAGGATGTCGGACGCATCCAGCGCCGGACGCGCCTCCTCCGGCGGCACAAGCGTCCGCACCGCCTGCCAATAGGCCGCAGCCGGCGCCGGCTCGTTGGCCAGTGCGACGGCGGGTTGCGCGCCCGGCTGCGCCGCTTGCCGCACGACTTGCCAGACGCGCTCGAGCACGTCGGTCGTCGCGGCGGCGGGTGCCGCGTCGGGGAAGGCGAGGATCTCCAAGCCGCGCAGTTCCCCCACGCGCACGCTCGGCCCGCGCGGCACACCGAGCGGCAGGAGCACGGCGCCGTTGCCGCGCGTCTTCCACGGCACGTTCGGGTTCAGGCGCACGAGGCGCGGCATCCCGGTGAGCGCAAGCTCCGGCAACGCCAGCAGCACCTGGAATGCGAGGTGCGTCGTGCATCCTCCGTCCCGGCCGTCGGTGTCGTCCAATGCCAGGAGAGGCATGGCTCCGCCACGGCGGGGCGCCGCATCATGGTTTCCCCGCCGCGGGCAATTGTCTCTATATCCGCGTCCCATCGCCAGGGCATGGCGGCCGTCCTCGAGACGCGCGGGCTTCGCAAGCGCTACAAGGACGTCGTGGCGCTGCAGGGCCTCGACCTGCAGGTGGAGCGCGGCGAGATCTTCGGCTTCCTCGGCCCCAATGGCGCAGGCAAGACGACCTTCACGAAATGCGTGACCGGCTTCGTGCGGCCGGACGCCGGCGAGGTCCGCGTGGCTGGCATCGATGCGCTTGCCCATCCGACGCGCGTCGCACCCCTCGTGGGCCTGGTGCCCGACCAGTACGACTTCTACCCCAACCTCACGGGCCGCCAGCACCTCGATTTCTACGGCCGGCTGCAAGGGATGCCGAAGGAGATCCGGCAGGCGCGCATCGCGGAGGTGCTCGAGGCGGTGCGCATGACGGAGCGCGCCGACAGCCGGGTCAAGGGCTACAGCCATGGCATGAAGCAGCGTATCTGCATCGCGCAGGCCATCCTGCACGAACCGGAGCTCATCCTGTTCGACGAGCCCACCAACGGCCTCGACCCGCAAGGCGCCTTCGAGCTGCGCGAGCTCATCAAGTGGCTCGCCCGGGACGGCACCACGGTGTTCCTGAACAGCCACCTCCTGCCCGAGGTGGAGCAGGTGTGCAAGCGCGTGGCCATCGTGGACCGCGGGCGGCTGGTGACGGTGGCACCCGTGGCCGAGCTGAAGCGCCGCGCCGCCGCGGGGGGCGGCAGCGTGCAGGTGCGCGTCCTGAACCCTTCCGCAAAGATTGTCACGGCCGCCGCGGCGGCGCTGGGACGCCGGCCCCGGGCGGAGCATGACACATTGGAGTTCGAGGCGGAACCGGAGACGACGGCCGCGGCGGTCGCGGCGATCGTCAAGGCAGGAGGGAAGGTGGCTGCCGTGACGCCCGCCGCGGCGTCCCTGGAATCCGCTTTCCTCGAACTCACGGGGCGCAGGGGGGAACCCTGATGGGTCCCGCTGCACCCAAGTCCACGCCTGCCACGTCCGGCATGCTGCCGCCGCGCCAGCAAGTGCAGCCGCCGCCGAGTTTTCTGCATTCGACCCTGGAGGTGGCGCGCAAGGAGGTGCTCCAGCACATCCGCACGAAACGCCTCTTCATCATCGTCCCCATCTTCGTCGTCGTGATGGTGCTGGTCACCGTGGTGGTGCCCGGCCAGATCCTGAAGCACAGCACGCTGAACGGAGGCTTCCTGCCCGGGACCGCCAACCAGAACATCGCGATGCTCTTCTTCTTCAGCGGCTTCTTCGTGCTCTCGGGCTACTTTTACCTGCAGCTGCTCTCGCTCGTCCTCACGACGGACGCCGTCTCCTCGGAGTGGTCGTCGCGGACCTTGTTCCTCCTCCTCTCGAAGCCCGTGTCCCGCCGCGCCATGGTGCTAGGCAAATTCATCGGTTCGACGGCCACGGTCCTCATCGTCGTGGCGGTGACCGTGTTCTTGGACTACGTGGTCGCCGGCGCAGCACTCCCCGGCGGGGTTTCCGGGGAATCCTGGGGCCGGTTCATGGGTGCGCTCGGCATCCTGCTCCTCGGCTGCACGGCGTTCTGCGCCGCGGGGCTGTTCTTCTCGACGCTCACCCGGTCGGCGGTCACGGGCCTGCTCCTTGCGATGGCCGCCTGGATCTTCGTCTTCCCCCTCCTGGGGACCTTGGACCAGCTCCTGGACATCTCGAACAACGGCCTCGAGGCCTTGGTGAACCCCAGCCCGTCTGTGGGGTGGTCCGTGTACCTGAGCCCGACCAGCAGCATGCGGGTCGCAAGCAACGTCATGGCGCCAAGCGTCCAGGGGGATGCCACCACCAACTTCTTCGCGCGGCTCTTCGGCTTCACGGCACCAGGCGACCCCGGCGGCGCTGCACTGGCGTTGCTGGTCCATGCGGCCACGTTCCTCGGCCTCGCCCTCTGGGTCGTGGATCGGCGCAACTTCGAGTGATCAGGCCGGGACGGTCAACGTCGCTGCCACCAGCTCGCGCAGGGCGTCCACGTCGCGGACCTCCTGCAGGCGCATGCGCAATTGCCGAGCGCCGGGCGCGCCCGCGACGAACCGGGCCGCTTGCCGGCGGAAATCGCCCATCGACGTCACGCCGATGGCTTGTGCGCGCTCCAGGTAAACGAGGAACGTGCGCAGCCGGCTCGCCATGCCGGGCTCCGGCGCGGCATCGCTCTTGCCGTCCAGCGCGGCCCGCATGCGGACGAAGACGGTGGGGTCGTGCATGGCTGCGCGCGCGATGAAGAACCCCGCGCAACCGGTCTCGTCACGCATCCGGACGACATCCTCGGGTGTTCGCAGGTCGCCGTTGCCGATGACGGGGATCCCCAAGGTGTCCGTGAGACGGCCGATGTGGGACCAGGCGGCGGCACCCGAGTAGCCCTGCGCCACGGTGCGGGCGTGCAGGGTCACCCAGTCGGCGCCGGCGGCTTCGGCTTCCCTTCCGACGTCGAGGTACGTGAGGTGGCGATCGTCGGGGCCAAGCCGCATCTTGGCGGAGACGTGCCGGATGCCGGCCTCGTCGGCGGCCTGGCGTGCGGCGCGGATCACGGCGCCAGCCTTCTTCGGGTCCTTCATGAGGAAGCCGCCGGCGCAGACTTTCATGATGTTGGGGGCGGGGCAGCCGAGGTTCACGTCCACGAAGTCCAGCTGGATGCGCGTGGCGAGCGTTGCGACGGCGGCTGCCATCTCGGCTTCCTCGCCGCACATGAACTGGACGCCGTACGGCGATTCGCCGGGCCACGGCGCAAGGTGCCACCAGGCGCGGGCGTTGTCATGCAGGAGGCCGACGGCGGAGACCATCTCGCTGCACGTGACGTCGGCGCCCCACTCCTTCGCGACACTGCGGAAGGCGGCGTCCGTGACGTCCACCATGGGGCTGAGGACGAGAGGGTGCACGATGCGCCGCCCGGCGATCTCCAGCATCTCAGGCGGCGACGGGCGACTCGATGGGGTGGCGGCGCGCCCAGCGCGAAAGCTGGTCCATGAGCGGCACCAAGTCGCGGCCCTTCGATGTGAGCGAGTACTCGACGCGCGGCGGCGTCTCGTTGAACGTCTTGCGGTGCAGGATGCCCGCCTCCTCCAATTCGTTGAGGCGCTGCGTGAGGGTGACGGGATTCACGTCGATGGCGCGCTTGATCTCGTTGAAGCGGCGCGGCTCCTGCTGCTGGAGGAGCCAGATGATGGTCATGGCGTGCTTGCGCGACAGGAGGTCAATCGCTTCCTGGAACGGGCAGCAGCCGTCGGCCTCGTGCATGGGAGGGTGTTGCATGTGCGCCCTACATGGTATAGTCGGTTAAGCGGTATATACTTTACACCATTAATAGTCCAGTCGCCATACTGAGATGCAGACATGACGAACTGCAACGAGGTCCTCCACAGCCTCCCCCCGGTCGCACCTTCCGTGCAGACCGTGCTTTGCACACTCTACGAGAAACACCCCCTCACGGGCCAGCAAATCCGCGAGAAAACAGGCCTGCCCCGCCGCACCGTGTACGCCGCCCTGCAGCGCTTGAAGGGGCTGGGCGTCCTGCACGAACGCGTGAGCCTGCGCGACACCCGTCAGAGCTACTTCTGGCTTGACCTCGCACCCGCCTTGGTCCACGACGGGCAGGCCTCGGTCGCAGCCTAGCGGAACGCGGCGGAAGTTGACCGGTGACGTGCCTTTGTTGGCATGTCAATGCTTGAAGCGGCTCCACGCCGTGGCTATTGACGGCTCCATGCCTGAGCGGGCAATGGCTTTTCTATGGCGGCCAGTGGCGTCGGCCATGCAACGTGGCCCGCTCCTTGCCATCCTCCTGACCGCCATGCTGCTTGCAGGCTGCGCGGGCCCAGCCGATGCGCCGACGGATCACACGCAGGCGCGGTCTGTCCCTCCAGAGTGCGCAAATGGCTGCGGCCCCCAGGGCGGCCCATCCACGGCCACCACCGCAGCACCCGATACGATGTCCATCCACGGCGTCGTGATGGACGACGTACTGCACACACTCCCGGACGCCACGGTCGTGGTGCGCGAACTCAACCTGACGAAAGCCGTCGGCCCGGCCGGCACCTTCGCCTTCGACGGCCTGGTGCCCTCGACCTACTTCCTCACAGCGTCGGCGCCGGAGCACCGCTCCCAGACCCTTACGGTCGAGCCAGCAAACGCGCAAGAGACGGTCCATTTCGCCCTGGAGCCGCTTGCCACGAACCTCGCCTACAACGAGACCGTCCACTTCCACGGCCACCTGCAGTGCGCCCTGGAGGCCCTCATCATCACGCCGTCCTGCGATTCGGTGATAACGACCGATCCCGTGAACCATGCGCCGGTGCTGAACGACACGTTCTCCGCCCAGCTGCCCGTGGCGGCCAACTGGAAGACCGTCGTGACCGACGTCGTCTTCGATCCGTCCGCCCAGCCCGGGATGGCGGGCCTCCGCGTCACCGTCCGCGGGGCCCACGACGCGCACAGCCTTGGGAGTTACGAGGAGTATGGCAAATTCAACGGCACGAAATCCTTCACGTTCAGCGTCGAACCCGACACGCAATACGACGGCGGCACCCGGCCCGTGCCGTCGAACACGACGCAGTTCCAGTTCGACACCTACCCTCTGAGCTATGGTTGGCACAAGGTCTGCCAGCCGGGCACCGACACCTGCTTCCTTGGTGTCGGGGCGGGCCTCGACGTCGATTTCGACCTCTACATGACGACGTTCTACGTGGAGCCCGCCCCCGCCGGCTGGACCCTGCAGTGAAGGCATGGCAGTCTCCGCCTTCTCCGGGTTCAGCGCCGTCTCGGAGCTCTTCGTCACGGCGGCCGTCTTCTACGTCCTCTGGCGGGCGTGGCGGCACGATGACTTCCGCGGCGCCCTCCTGGGGGTCACCCTCGGCTTCGAGGCCTTGGTGAACATGGCCTACATGTCGCTCCGCATCGCAAGCCCCGCGCCGGAACTGCATGCCAGCGGCGCAATGACCTGGCTCCTGGCTGGGCACGGCACGCTTTCGCTCCTCATGTTCGCAGGCCTCGTCGGCTTCGCCGTGGAAGCGCGCCGGCTCCACCGCCAAGGCCGCAACCTCCTGCGCGAGAGGCCCCGCACCGCCGCCGGATTCGCGGCCCTTTGGACCGTGTCCGTCCTGTCAGGCGAAGCGATCTTCCTGCTGCAGCTCATGCAGTAACGCCAAGAAAAGGTGGGAAGAGGAAGGAAAAGGGGGAGAGGAAGTGCCTGCGGGCTTACGGGCCGCCAGTGGAGGCGGTCTCGGGCTCGATCTTCACGAGGCGGCCACCGATGCTGGCGTTGTCGATGTACGCCGTGCAGCCGCCGTTGCAGGCAGCGGACGGGTCGCCGCCGTAGGCGATGCGGACCTGGACGACCTTGGCGCCGGCGAAGTCGGGGTCGGCGGCCCAGTCGGCGAGGTTGTGGGGCTGGTTGATGTTCCAGGCGGGGTTCACGAGGGGGTCGGCGCCCGCGTAGTCGCTGTAGAAGCCGCACTGGCCGTCACCGAGGCCGCATGCCTGGACCGCCATCTGGGTCCACAGGTTGGCCGAGGGATAGCCCTGGCCGTCCTCGCTGTGGATGGCGGTGAGCGCCGCCTTCGCGGCGCCGACGGGTGACGTGTTCTGGTCGCCGGTGAGCCAGCGGCCGTTGTCGAGGACGAGCTCGACGTGCGGCACCCAGAGGTGGCCGCCCGTCTCGTGATCCGTCTGGAAGTAGGTCCAGAAGGTGATCTGCGCCTCGTGCAGGTTCTTCAAGGGGATGTTCACCGGCGAGATCGTGACCTTGGAGGTCTGGTCCGCCTGGTTCTGGTCGAGTTCGGCCGAGAAGGAGCCGTCGAACACCTGCACGAAGGAATTCCAACGTGGAGGCGCGCTGCCCTCCAAGGTGATGCGGACGGGGCCGGACGACGGGGTCTTGGTGGCCGCATTCAGGGCCGCGGTGGTCACGCCGACGCCCACGAGGAGGGCGATGGCGACTGCTGCTGCGAATTTCGAACTGGGGTTCATGTTGAAGCTCCGAAGGGGCCATGAGTTGCCGGTGTGGAAAAGCGTATCATCACCAAGCGAAAACCCCCCTAAGAAAACGGCGTGCTCGCTGCGGTTGGAAACTGTCCAAGCGGACCCTGGCAACAAAAATGGAGGAAGGGAAGGAGGGGGGAAAGGGAACGGATGTCCGGCTCAGGTGTAGCCGGGCAGGTTGCTGTTGTCGTTTCCGTCAGTCGCGTCGGGGATGCCGTCGTTGTCGTCATCGCCGTCGCAGGCGTCGCCCTGGCGGTCGTTGTCCCAGTTGGCCTGGCCGAGGTTGGGCGTGGCGGGGCAGTTGTCGATCGCGTTCGGGATGCCGTCCTGGTCGCGGTCCAGCCTCTTGGTGCCTGGGGTGAAGCACTCGAACGAGAACGGGCCACCGACGGTGGTGGGGCAGAAGTCCCACGGTTCGGCGCCGTCGCCGTCCATGTCGGCGTCGCAGCCGTCGCCTACGCCATCCTTGTCCAGGTCGCGCTGGCTGGGGTTGTAGTAGCCGGGGCAGTTGTCCTTCGCGTCCGGGGCGTGGTCGCCGTCGTCGTCAGGGTCGCACACGTCGCCCTGGCGGTCGCCGTCGAAGTTGGCCTGGTTGGGGTTGAACGCGTTGGGGCAGTTGTCCGCGGTGTTCGCGTCGCCGTCCTGGTCGCGGTCCAGCTTGAGCGACAGCTCGCAGGCGTCGCCGACGCCGTTCGCGTTGGCGTCGGTCTGGCCGGCGTCAGCGTTGACCGGGCAGTCGTCGGCGCCGTTCAGGACACCGTCGCCGTCCTTGTCCGTGTCGCAGGCGTCGCCCGTGCCGTCAACGTCCAGGTCGGCCTGGTTGCGGTTGGAGGTCGTCTGGCAGTTGTCCTGGCCGTCGAGGATCGAGTCGTTGTCGTCGTCGGGGTCGGAGGAGTTGCAGAGCGAGTCGCCGTCGGTGTTGGTGTCGGAGAGGGCGGCGAGCTTGTCTGCGCCGGCGCCATTGCAGGCGATGTCGATCGCGTTGGCTACACCGTCATCGTCGCGGTCCGCGTCGAGGGCGTCGCAGGTGCCGTCGCCGTCGTAGTCGAAGCCGGCGTCGGTCGGCAGGCTGGCGGCCGAGAGCGGGTCGCTGCCGCAGGTGACCTCGAGGGTGTCCGCGAAGCTGTCGTCGTCGTCGTCCACGTCCGTGATGTCGCAGCCGTCGGTGCCAGGGCCGTTGCCGTCGGTGTCAACGGGCAAGCTGCCGGCGGCGAGCGGGTCCGTGCCGCAGGCGACCTCTTCGGCGTCGCTCCAGGTGTCATCGTCGTCGTCGGTGTCGCAGGCGTCGCCGCCGCCGGTCGTGTCGGTGTTCGTCTGGGCGGCGTTGGAGATGGTCGGGCAGTTGTCGGTCGCGTCGAGCGTGCCGTCGCTGTCCGTGTCCTCGCAGGCGTCGCCGAGGCTGGTGCCGTAGCCGTTGGCCTGGCTGAGGTTCGAGACGAGCGGGCAGTTGTCCGACGTGTCGATCACGGTGTCGTTGTCGTCGTCCGTGTCGCAAGCGTTGCCGCCCTCGGTGAGGGCGTCGCCGTCGCTGTCGAGCTGGCTGGCGTTGGACGTGTTCGGACAGTTGTCCGTCGCGTCCGGCACGCCGTCGCCATCCGAGTCGAGTGCAGCCGTGGCGGTGTGCGCCAGGGGCACGACGACGAGGAGGAGGCCGGCAGCGATTGCGGTGAGCAGGCGCCGGGGGGTTTGGTGTTCGGTCATGGTGGTTCTTCCTTGAGGTCCACATCCTGGCGCACACCGGACTTCCCAGCGACGCTCAGAGATTGCGGGTAAGACGCCGACGCCGGGTTCCGCAGATAAACCTTGGCCGAAAACGCAAGGTTCTTATGCTCAACAGGAGGCGAGGCATTTTTCCCCCTTCCTGGATGGAACCCCTACTGCCACTGCACGCTGCGGCGCCAGTCCACGCCGACCGTCCGCGCCCCGAGCTTGGGGATGAGCGGCAAGTGGCGCTTGTGTTCCGTCTTGCGCACCATGGCCTCCACCTTCGCGACGAGGTCGTGCTTGAGACCGGATTTGCGCGCGATGGCGTCGGGTGCCAGGTTCAGCTCCATGCCTTTCAGCACGGAGTCCAACTCCTCGTAGCTGAGCCCCATGTCGCCCTCGTCGGTCTGGCCGGGGTAGAGACCCGCCGACGGCGGCTTCGCGATGATGGGCGCCGGGATGCCAAGGTGACGGGCCAGCTCCCGCACCTGCGTCTTGTAGAGGTCGCCGATGGGCTGCAGGTCCACGCCGCCGTCGCCCCACTTCGTGAAGTAGCCCGTGAGGAGCTCGGACTTGTTGCCAGTGCCGCAGACGAGGAAGTCCCGCTTCTGCGCCTCGGCGTACAGGATCATCATGCGGGCCCGCGCCTTCGCGTTCCCCGCGATGCGCGCGTCCGGGTGCCCGCCCAACGTCTTGTCGAGGCCGGCCACGATGGGCCCGATGCCGTGCAGGAGTGGCTTCAGCCCAATCGAGTCGCAGACGAGCCGGGCGTGCTCGGCGTCCTCGGGATGCGAATCCGGGCTGGGCAGCATGATGGCGAGGACGCTTTCCGTGCCCAGGGAACGCACGGCGAGTGCCGCCACGACGGCGGAGTCGAGCCCGCCGGAGACGCCGACGACGACACCCTTGGCGTGGGCGCCCTCGACGTGGTGCTGCAGGAACGCAACGATCGTGGCCTCCCAGGCCGCAGCCTGCGGCGCCGGCGAAACCGCTCCGTCCTCTGGGTTCCGTTCGCGCGCCACGAAAGGGGCCAAGTAATGGATCGACTTGAAGCCGCTTGTGCCGGACAAGCCCCTGCGCCTTGCCCTCCACTGCGCCAACCCGCGCCTCGGCGACGTGGCGGCGAACGTGGAGGCCGTCGCCAAGGCGGTCGCGGCCAAGGAAGCCGACATCGTGGCGTTCCCGGAGATGTTCCTCTCCGGCTACGCCATCGGCGACGACGCGCAGCGCCTGGCACTCACGCTTGGCGATGACCGGCTTGAGCCCATCCGCAAGGCGGCGAAGAAGGCGAAGGCACATGTCATCGTCGGCGGGCCCCGCACCCCGCGTCGCGGCATCACGCACAACTCGGCGTTCTGCATCTCATCCGACGGCACGACGACGGCGTACGACAAGCGGGCGCTTGCCACGTTCACGACGTTCCAGGAAGGGCTCTTCTTCCGGCCCGGCACGACGAACCCGGTCTGGCAGACGGAGCACGGCACGATCGGCCTCTCCATCTGCTACGACCTCTTCTTCCCGGAGTTCCAGCGTCGCCAGGCCTTGGCCGGAGCGGACATCCTGCTCAACATCAGTGCCAGCCCGACGACAAGCCAACGTTTCTTCGAGACCCTCTTCCCCGCGCGTGCCATTGAGAACGCCTCTTTCATGGCCTACACGAACTGTGTGGGCCCCCAGGACGCTGTCGTGTTCTGGGGCGGAGCGCAAGCCTTCGGTCCCCGCGGCACCCTGCTCGGCCGACTTGAACCCATGCAGCCCGGTCGCCTCCTGGTCGAGATGGACTTGGATGACCTGGCTCCGGCACGGGAGTTCCGGCCGACGTTGCGCGACGCCGACCTCGAAGGCCTCCAGGATCTGCCATGACTGCGTTTAGTTCATATACAATGTGAACCCATGAAGTTCACATGCACGGGAAAATCAAGCGCTGGGGGGGCAGCCTGGCCATCCGGTTGGACCCTGAAGCGAGCCGTCGCCACGGTCTGAAGGACGGGATGGACATCGAATTCGAGATCGCCTCGCCGCCCATCGACTTCGCGTCGCTTCCCACAGTGCGGGACGACCGCGATGCTGCCAGCCGCCACGACGAGTTGCTGCATGCACGCGATTGACACGAGCCTCCTCTACGCGTTGTTCAACGCCAACGACCAGTGGCACGAGGAGGCCAAGACGGCGGTGCAGGAGCAGAGGCCCGTCCTCGTCCCTCCGGGCATCCTCCAAGAGACGATGGACCTGCTCAGGCTGCGGCACGGCGCAAAGGCGGCTGCGGCCGCACTGGCCTGGCTTCAGGCAACAGGCCAACTCGACCTGTCCGGAGCGTACGGCGATGAAAGTCTCCGCGCTGCCGTGTCTGCTTACGAGCCAACCATTGCGAGGAGGTTGAGTTTCGCGGACGCCTGGTGCGTGGCGCATGCCCTCCACCACGGCGCAACCCTCCTCACACGGGACGCGGACCAGGTGAAGGCCGCCAAGGATTGGCAGAGTCCCTCATGAGGCTCCTTGCCCTCCTCTCCGGCGGCAAGGACTCCGTCTGCGCCGTGGAGACCGCCCGCGGTTTCGGCTGGGACGTCGCCGCGGCACTTGCCCTGCACCCGGTGGAGGACGACGCCTGGATGTTCCACACGCCCAACCTCGCCGTCGTCCCCGGCGTCGCGCGCTGCCTCGGCCTGCCTCTCATCGAGGCGAACGTGCGCAGCGGCCAGGACGAGGAGGTCGCGGACCTTGAGGCGGCCCTCGCCAAGGCGAAGCGCGACCTCGGCCTGGACGGCGTCGTCTCCGGAGCGCTGGCCTCCGAGTACCAGCGCACCCGCATCGACGCCATCGGCCACCGCCTAGGCCTGAAGACCTTCGCGCCGCTCTGGCACAAGGAGCCGCGTGGCTACGTGGATGGCCTCGTCGCCGCCGGCTGGGAGATCCACTTCAGCCGGGCCGCCGCCGAAGGCGTCCCCAAACCGTGGGCCGGGACCCGCTTGGACCGCGCCAAGATCGACGCGATGGAGCGCCACCCGGCCCGCCCGCACGTTGCCGGCGAAGGCGGCGAGTACGAGACGCTCGTGACATGGGCGCCCGGCTGGCGGGAGCGCATCGTCGTGGACGAGGCAAGCATCGAGGAGTCGGCGGGGCGCGCCACGTGGCGAGTGGTTGCGTGGCATCTGGAGCCGCGGACCGCTTCGCAACCCTGAAAGGCCCCGCTCTCCTGGAAGGGCACGTGGGATGCACGGCGGCAGCCAAGACGGTGCGCTAGCGTGGCCATCGACGGCCTGGCGCTCTTTGCCGCCACCGCGACACTCGGCATCGGCTTCTTCTCCGGCGTCTCCGAGGCGCAGCTCTTCCTCGAGGCGCGCTACGTGCACCTGTCGCAGTTCTTCCGCGCCGCCGTCGATCGCCACCGCGCCGAGTTCAAGACCGACATCGTCCGCTCCGTCCCCGTCGGCGGCGCGCTGGTGCCGGTGCGCGACCCAGCCGGCGGCTGGCGGCGTCGGGGCCTCGAGTTCAGCCTGAACGGCCTGGGCGGTGCCGCCCCCTCGCTCTTCGACGGTGGCCTCACGCGCCGGCGCAGTGCCGGGCTCTACTACTTCGAGGAGTGGCCGCGCAGCCTTTACGGCGACTTCTACTGGCCCCGCACGGTGCCACTCTGGTCGTCGTACCGCGCCGTGCGGAGATGGGCCAAGGGCGCCGCGCAACGTGAAGGCGACGAGGGCCGCGAGGAGCGCCACGTCGGCAAGGCGGGCGAGCATGCGGCCCGGATGCTGTGGCACATGTGGGTGTGGCGCCGCCTCATGACGCTGAAGTGGCTCGGCATCGTGATGACGCTCGCAAGCTCCATCGGCGCGATTCTATGGGCCGGCGGCCACCGGTTCTGAGGCCCGGAGCCGGAGCAGGATGGCCACGAGCAGGAACACGGTCGCTCCCTCCACGACCTTCGTGAAGATGTCCACGACCGCCACCTCCTCGACGACGCCAGCCTGCGGGCCCGCCAACGGGATCCCGACCGTGCGCGTGACCACGTACAGGACGATGGTCGTGACGTTGCCGAGGATGCCGAGGACCAGGAATCCCGTCTTCAGGCGCCGCCACCTGGGCCCGCTGTCCTTCGGGTTGATGGCGTTGGTGAGAAGCGCCAGGCCCCAGACCGCCTGCAGGGCCGAGGCGAAGATGAAGAACAGCCCGTAGCCCCACCACTCCGCGAAGTGCTCGGGGGCGAGGAAGCCATGCGCGCCGGCCGCGACGACGAACAGCACGCCCGCCCACTTCTCCAACCGCCGGTCTGTGCTTGCTTGCCACGGCAAGGACATACAACAGGTTGAAGGCCCCCGGTGGTATAATCCCGGGAGAATGGAATCCGATGCCACCCCCGCCATGGCTCGGCCTGCGCGGAGCACGCTTGCGCGCATCCGCGGCATCTTGCCGGAAGGCCACGAGCTTCCGGAGGGCGAGTGGCGGGTCCGGCACAAGGCCATCTTGCTCATCCTCTGGGCACAGGCCATCGGCCTTGCCGCCTTCGGGCTCTACCGCGGCATCGAGCCCATGTACGCCGTGGGGGAAGGGCTCCTCGTGGCACTCCTATGCGTGGTGGCAGGCTTCCCCGGCTTGGGGCGCCGGTTCCGCAGCTCGGTCGCGGCCCTCGGCCTCGTGACCTGCTCGGCGGTGCTCGTGCAGTTCTCGGGCGGCTACATCGAGGCGCACTTCCACTACTTCGTCATCGTCGCCGTCGTCGCCCTCTACCAGGACTGGGTGCCGTTCCTCCTCACCGTCCTCTACGTCGCCGTTGACCACGGCCTCATCGGGACCCTCATGCCGGCGTGGGTGTACAACCACCCGGACGCCCTGGCCCATCCGTGGAAGTGGGCGGCGATCCATGCAGCGCTCGTGCTGGCCGAATGCGCGGCCCTCATCACGGTCTGGCGCTACAGCGAACAGGCCCGCGCCCGGTCCGACCTCGTCCTGCGCTCCACCGGCGAAGGGCTCATGGGCGTGGACCTCGACGGACGCGTCACGTTCGCGAACCCGGCGGCGCTCGCCATGCTGGCCCAACGCGAGGCGGATCTCCTGGGCAGACCCGTCGCCGAGCTGTTCACGGCCTGGCCGCAGCTTGCGCCCCTGGCGCTCGAGAGGGGACGCGGCGCCGCCGTCGTCGAGACGGGACTCGTGCGCGCCTCGGGCACGCTCCCCATCGAGGTCGTGGCGACGCCGATCCAGCGAGCCAACGAGGTGCAGGGCTTCGTCGTCGCCTTCAAGGACATCGCGGAGCGCAAGCGCGCCGAGCAGGAGCACGCCGGCCGCATCGTGCAGGAGAGCGAGGTGAAGCGGCTGCAGGAGGAGGCGGCGTTCAAGACGCTCTTCATCAACACGGCGGCGCACGAGTTGCGCACTCCGCTCACCCCGCTCAAGCTGCAGCTGCACGTGCTGCGCGGCGAGAAGCGCGGCGGCCTCAACGACGAGCAGCGCCGCATCACGAACATCCTCGACCGCAACCTCGACCGCCTGGGCCAGCTCGTGGAGGACGTGCTCGACGTCGGTCGCCTGCAGGCGGGCCGCATCCGCATCGAGGCGGAACCCATCCCCGTGGACCGGCTCGTGGCCGAGGTCGCGGAGGCGTGCCAGGAGCTTGCCCGCAAGAACGAGGTGGAGCTGCACTGCACGGCGCAGGGCCCGTTGCTCGTGGACGCCGACTCGAAACGCGTCACCCAGGTGCTGTACAACCTCATCGACAACGCCCTCAAGTTCACGCCGGCCGGCGGCCGCGTGGACGTGAGCGCCCATCCCGAGGTCCACGTCACGGGCAGCATGGTCTGCGTCGAGGTGCGCGACAGCGGCGTGGGGCTTTCGCTCGAGGACATGGCGAAGCTCTTCCAGCCGTTCAGCCAGGCGCACGATTCCATGCAGAAGACCCGCTCCGGCTCGGGCCTGGGGCTCTACATCTCGCGCGGCCTTGCCGAGCTGCACGGCGGCTCGTTGCGCTGCACGAGTGCTGGCCATGGCATGGGATCGACCTTCACGCTTCTGCTGCCCCTCGCGCGGGGGCAGGGCGGGATGGTTGCGCAGGCCGCGCTGGCGCGCGTCCCCGACGTCAGCGTCCCAGCGCCCGCTCGACTTCCCGGATGAGGCGCTCGGGGTCGAGGGGCTTCTGCACGATGTGCTCGTTCTTGCCGCGGCCGCCCAGGTCGTGCAGGAGTTCGCGGTCGAAGGCCGTGACGAGGATGTGCCGGAGGCCCGGCGCGAGCGTCTCCGCCTCGTTCAGGAGCTGCACCCCCGTCATGCCGGGCATCTTGTAGTCCGTCACGATGAGGTCCACCTTCTCCTTCCCCAGGACCGCAAGGGCCGAGCGCCCGGAGTCGGCGGTGAACACGGTGGCGTCCTCCAGGCAGGACTCCAGGACGTCGCGGACGGCTTCGCGGATGTCGGGCTCGTCGTCCACCACGAGGATCGACTTGTGGGTCGTTCGAGGCGTAGCGGCGACGGCGATCTGCAGCATCAAGCATCGATGGTAGCACTCGGATTAAAAATGCTGGGGGACGGGGGGGACCCGCCGACGTCAGGTGGCAAGCCCAGGGACAGCGGAGATCAGGGCACGGTCGGCCATGAGGGCGAGGAGCAGGAAGCCGAGATATTGGATCGTGAAGAGGAAGAACGAGCGGTAGCGCGGCGCCGCCGGCGAGCGCAGAAGGCCGATGGCCCGCCGCAGGAGCTCGGCCCCGAGGATCGCTGCCGCGGCGACGTAGAGCCAGCCTGCGGCGTGGGCCGCCGGCCATGCGATGGCAAGCGAGGCCGCCACGGTGAGGACGGAGTACGCAAGCACCTGGCGGCGCGTCGAGGCTTCGCCTCGGACGCTGGGCATCATCGGGAACCCGGCCGCCTCGTATTGGTCCTTGTAGAGGAGTGCCAGTGACCAGAAATGCGGCGGCGTCCAGAGGAACACGAGGGCGGCGAGGGCCACGGCTGGCGCCGCGGCGGGCATGGACAGGCCGCCGGTGGCCGCGGCCCAGCCGATGAGCGCCGGGAAGGAGCCGGCGAGACCGCCGACCACGATGTTCTGCGGCGTGCTCGGCTTCAGCACCACCGTGTACACGACGACGTAGTAGGCGATGGCGCCCAACGTGAGTGCCGCAGCCCACCAGAGACCGAGGAGGGCCAAGGAGGCGTACGACAAGACGGCCATGATACTGGCGTAAACCACCGCAGCGGAGACGGGGATGCGGCCGGCGGCGACGGCGCGGTGTGCGGTGCGGTCCATCTGGCGGTCGCGGCGGCGCTCGAGGACGTTGTTCAAGGCGCCGGAGGCCGCCACACTGAACGTGCCGGCCGCCGTCACCGCAAGGAACGGCGGCCAGGCAGGCCAACCGCTGGCGGCGACGAACATGGCGGCCCATGCCACGACGAGAAGCAGGAGCAGGATGCGCGGCTTGGAGATCTGCACGTAATCCGCCACGACCTGGCGCAACGGCCGACCGGCAACGACCGGGGGCGACAACGGACGGCCGAACGCCTCAGGCTCCACCGGCGTCACGCTCCTCGTCCACGTCCTCACCCGGATAGACGAATCGGACGCCGCCGGCGGGGGCAAAGGCGCGGTGCGGCGCCGAGGTGACCGGGGCCACCGGCGTCGGGCGGCGCTCGGGGGCAAGGAACGCGATGCACGTGGCGGCCAGGAGGGTCCCGAACCACGCGACGGCGGTGGCGAGGTGCAATGTCGTCGCCCACGGCGGGTTGCCGGTCACGACCGTGATGGCGCCGAGGCCGGCCTGCAGGAAGTAGATGCCAACGGCTGCGGCGGGGAGGGCACGCAGGCTGCGCCGGAAGCCACGCGCCGTCGCTGTCACCGCGGCGAAAGCGGCGACCGGCACCAGGATGACGGCGACGACGGCGCGGTGCGTCCATTCGTACAGCTCCTGCCCCTGCGTGAAGCCTACGGCGTGGCCTTGCCACACGCCACCGTTCTCGCTCGACGGGAACGGGGGCAGCATCTTGCCGTAGCAGGCTGGCCAGTCGGGGCACGAGAGTCCCGCGCCGTTGGCCTTCACCCACGCCCCCAAGACCATGAGGAGGAACGTGAGTGCCACACACGTGACGCCGAGCCGCCGCGCCCAGACGATGCGAGCCACGCTTTGCGACGCAGCCTGGATGCGATAAGAAGCTTCGGTCACGAGCCCGTCTCCGGCGCCGATGCAGCGGGAATGGATTGCGTGCGGGCCAAGCCGACCGCGACGAGGACGGCCGCGGCGCCCGCGACCAAGGCAAGCACGACCAAGGCCTCCGTGACGGGAACCAGGCCGGCGATGGCGCCCCCCGCGAACGTCCCCAGGTAGGCAACGACGAGTTGTATGCCGTGGCCGCGCCCGCCGCTGCGCCCCGCGAGGCGGCTCACTTGGCTGGGCAACACCGCGGACAGAATGGCATGCGCAGCGAAGAACGCGACACCGCCCGCGACGGCGAGCGGGACGGCGTGGGCAAGGCGGAAGATGGGCGCTGCGACGGCAAGGACGCCGAGGGCGGCGACGATCGGGGCCCAGTTCGTGCGCCGGCGGTCGATTGCGCGGCTCGCGATGCCCATGAGGACGAACGCGGCGAGCAGGATGGCTGCGAGCGCCGTCTCGCCGATGCGGTCGAGCACCTGCGACTTGAAGCCGTACATGAGGACGTTCATGCCGAAGTTGATCGTGAAGCCGGCCGCGGCGAGGCCCATCACGGGCAACGTGAGACTCCGCATGTCGCCAGGACGGGCAAGGCCGGGCAACGGTGCTGGCAGGGAGCGCAGCAGGATCGGGAGCCCCGCCAGGAGTCCGAGCGCCGCCGTCGCCCAGAACAACCCCGCGAAGCCGACGGCGCCGGCGAGGGGTGGCCCGAGGATGAAGCCCAGGAAGACGCCGATTCCGGCCGGGACGCCGACGAGAGCCATCGCGGTCGTGCGCCGCTCCTCCGGCACCGTCTCGCCCACGGCGGCGAGCGCGGCACTCGAGACGCCGCCGAGTCCTTGCAGCAGCCGTGCCGCGATAAGGATCCAGACGTTCGTCGCCACGGCGCAGAGGGCAGCGCCCAACACGAACACGACGGTGCCGCCGACGAGGACGGGCTTGCGGCCGACGCGGTCCGACAGGATGCCCGTCCCGAACTGCGCCAACGCCATGGTGAGGCCGTACGCGCCCAAGGCGATGCCAGCGAGGAGGTCCGCCGCTGCCGGTGCCAAGCCCGGAGCAAGGCCGTGCGCGTACTCGGTGAAGCCGAGCGTCGTGAGACTGAACGCGAAGACGCGCGTGAAGACGATGGCCGCAGCGGTGCCGACAAGGCCCAGCTCGGCGCGCGTGAAACGGCCAGCCATCTCCAGGAGGGGCCGTGGCCCAGGGACGCATAAGTGTTGCGTCGGAGGGTTCTAGCGGGAGATACCGGATTCGAACCGGTGAATGGCGGATTAAGAGTCCGCTGCCTTAGACCTGTCTCGGCTAATCTCCCATGATGTGCGGCCCGAAGCGTCGGACCGAACGCCGCGTGGGTGGGTTCTTCCTTCCCTGTCGGCGTTGCGCCCCTAAATCCCCGGCTTAAAGAGGTTAGCGCCCGCGGGCGACGTTGCTGCCGGCGCTAGCCCAGCACGGCTTGCGGTGCCAGCGGCGTCTGCACCGGCGCCTTCAATCCGAGGTATCCAGCGCTGCTCAGGCCGACGACTTCGAGGAGGCCGCGCGGGTAGGCGCCCACGTCAACGCCCATCGCCGACGCGTCGCCATGCAGGAAGGCCGCCACGAGCCCCGCCGCGTAGGCGTAGAGGCCGAGGAGCGTGAACACGACAAACTGCAATTTGCCGACGTCGAGGCTGCGCGCGTTGGCCCATTCGTCGCCCTGCAATGCATCCACGAAGCGCGCCTGGCAGGGGCAGAGGTTGCTGTAGAGCGCCCCGCCGGGAGCTGCCGCCACGGCGTTGCGCACGTCCTCGGAGTCGGGGAGGCAGGCGCACAGGGCCTTGGCGTCGGCCTTGCCGAGGGCCGTCCGCAGGTCCGCCACTTGGGTCTGGCCGGCCTTGCGCAGCACGCCTTGGGCCTGCTGGCGGATGAGACGCTCCTCGTCGCGGACCATGAGCTCGGCCGCGTGGCGGCGCACTTCCGGTTGGACGGTGAGCCCCTTCTTGCGGACCGAGAGGGCGGCGCCACCGCCCAGGGCTCCGACGCCGACGCCGACCTGCAGGACCGCGTCGCCGTCAAGGCTCGGGACCTTGGAAGCGCCCGACAAAAGGAGGACGGCGAGCGCCGCTGCGACGAACAGGCTCGTCCAGAGGATGGTCTGGATGACACCCAGGCTCACGACGTTGCCGCCGCCGATCGCGATGCCGCGGTGCGTGCGCCGCCAGCACCAGCCCAGCAGGACCAGCGCAAGGAGGAGCTCCGTGAGGATGCCGAGCCAGAAAGCCAACGCGCCGGCGCCGCCGCCGAGGACATGGGATTGCGCGCCGGCCACGAGGAGGACGGGCAGCACGAACACCGCGGACCAAGGCAGGATGCCCGGCAGGGTGGCGCGGCAGTCGTGGCGGAACGACGGCGCGGGCGACTGGGTCGGGGTCGTGAGCCAGTAAGAGTGCCAGCGGACGGCGGTCGCCATGCGTGGAGGAGAAGCCGCCCTGCGATGAAGGTTGCTGGGGAACGGTTATGCGGAGGTGGGGGGCTCCCGCCCCGTGGCGGATTCCGAGACGCTGGTCCTCCTGGCGCGGGGCGGGGCGGCTTTCCTGCTCACCCTCATCGCGGGCTTCGTCCTGTTCGTGAAGTGGCGCGGCCCCGTGAACCAGACTTTTGCGGTCGTCTGCGTGCTCCTCGCCGCAACACAGCTCTTCCCCGGATTGGCGACTTCCAATCCCGGGTCGGAAGATCTCTGGTACCAGTGGAACGACGCATCCCTGATCGCCCTCACGTTCGCGGTGCCTGCGTTCATCGTCGCGTTCTTGTGGCCGGTGTCGCGGA
Source organism: Thermoplasmatota archaeon (assembly GCA_046352665.1). Classification (GTDB taxonomy): domain Archaea; phylum Thermoplasmatota; class E2; order JACPAO01; family JAHFTW01; genus JAHFTW01. Next base: position 419 of record JBHEMF010000001.1, on the reverse strand, counting down.
CGGCTCGCATCTCGCGTTGGGGACTGGCCATCTTCGGACTGGCCGTGGCAAGTGGGCCGCTCTTCGACGCATGTCTCACCGACTGCGGCCAAGACCATCCTCCCGGGCCTCTCCTGTTCCTGTCCAACCTGGCGAACTTGGCGCGCTCGGCCGCAGCCCTCGTGCTCGCCTTGTCCCTCGGCCGGACGCCGGGCGCTACCGGTCCGCGTGCAGGGTCGGTTCGCCTCGTGGCCCTTGGACTGGGCGTTCTCGGGCTGTTTTCCGCGATTACTGCCGGACTTGCCCCCTGGATCGCCCGTGTCCAGCCCGCGAACGACGTATGGCTCATCGAGCGCTCCTTGGGCCTGCTGCCTGCGGCCGCGGCCGTCACCGTCCAGCGGGAGAACCCTTCGAGGTCTCCGGCCAGCCCGGCTTCCACC